>JBNMOT010000010.1:0-45558 GCA_051275515.1 Oleispira sp.
TTCTGAGGTATTACGCTCTACAACTGCCTTGCGGCTGGCATGTGCCATAGAAGACTCCAAAAAGATCTCGCCAAACGGATAAAAAGCTATTATAAAGCAAAGCACAGCAATATCACAGAATAGAGACACTCATGCCAGTACATCTTGAACACATCCGCCAGCCATCAGATCAAGACTGGATTGATCTTGGTAAAATTTACTCAGATGCACCTCAAGAGTGGCTTTCCAATGCCACAGATATTCGAGCATCGCTGCAACAATTACTCGATCAAGGCACCTGGCTCATCGCCGGTCGTTTTAATGCTCGATTATTGGGTGCGCTTGAAGCAAAGAGAAATGGCAATACGATTACTTTAAGCCACTTCTGTGTCCGTAAAATAACCATTAATCGCGGTGTCGCTCATCAAATGTTTCACCATTTAGGCACTTGGGCCGATGAAAATGGGTTCTCTCTGGTGGCTAAAGACGTTCCCGAAGAACTCACTAGTGCATTGAAAAATAGAGGTTTCGTGCCTAGCAATAGCGATTTTATACGTAATTATGCTTAGTTTTACTTCATTGTTCCTCAGGTGGAATAATGATTTGTGCTTTGCCCCCCTAAAAGTTTTCTAAATATTCCGTCATAATCTTTTAAATATTTTGAATGTACCGCCAAATTAGATACTAAAATTAATTTAGTAGAGAGAAATAATATGAAATATATCGCCAGCCTACTGATAGCATTTATGAGCACAATTAGTGTCGCTAACGGCGCTGACCCGACTGAAACGGTTGAGTTTGCAACACAATCGGTTATTTCTGAACTGAAAAAGATTCCGGTCTCAGAGCGTAATTCAAATGAAGTGCAGCGCTTAGTAGAAAGCTACATACTGCCTGCCATCGATCAAAAACGAATCGCTAAGATGGCACTTGGTAAATACTGGAGAAAAGCCTCAAAAACACAACGAGTCGCTTTTATAAATACCTTCCGTGACTTACAAATTCGTACTTACACGGGTGCTTTTAAGGCTTTTGACGGTCAAAACTTTGAATTCAGAGCCGCTCGATTTAATAAAACGGGAAAAAGAGCTATTGTAAAAGGACACATGATTCAACCGAACGGTCAAAGCATCCCTATCGATTTTAAATTGTATGTAAACAAACAACAAGAATGGAAAATATACGACGCCGTCATTGCAGGATTGGGCATGGTAACAACCTATCGCCAACAGCTGAGTACACAATTACAAAATAAAAGTTTAGATGAGATTATTGCCAACATGGCAGGTGACGAGCAAACGGCTCAGCGTTTATAGAACAATAATTTAGTAACTTCCTGCCGAGTTCTGTTTCCTGAACAGGGCTTTTTATGATTTCCTCTAGAAAAACTCCAATTCTGCGATTAAAACAGCTAAACTCTATATTATTCAATGGACTCTGCTGCGGAGTATAGTGTAGTAAAAACATGGCTGCTATTATGTTTCGATTAGTTTTAATCCCAATGCTGTTATCTGCTTTTGCAGTTGAGTCCTCCGAGCGCCCCAAAGAAGATACTCGTAAAGTCGATTATTTGTTCCAGATGACTAAATTCATTCATTGGCCTGCCTCAATCACTAAGCATTCACCCATAAAGTTGTGTTTATTTTCAACGAATCCTGCACGAGATAATTGGCAAAAGATTCATTTACAAAAAAGCCAGGGGCATGAAATCCAACTACATTATATCAACCAAGTTAATCAACTATCTCAATGCAACATGCTCTTTGTTCATAAACGGATTCCCAACAGTGTGATCCAAAAAAACTATTACCGCTTAATTTCAAACCGTATATTAACAATTGGCGAGAGAAAGAATTTCGCCAAAGAAGGTGGCGTTATTGAACTCGACTTTATCGAAGGAAATGCCGATATAAAAATCAATCTTAAAACAGCGCATGAAGCTGGACTGCTTATCAATGCCAATTTAATTGAACTTGCATCGGCCGTATTTAAACATGGGCAAATTTAACAAATGAAATTATTAAATGCCCAAACAGTTCGTACCAAGTTTGTAATTATCGCGGTTACAACAAGCACTCTTATTTTACTGATAACGACGATCGCTTTTTTATCGTTAGAACTGTTTTTTGGTCACCAAGACTTAAATAAAAAGATATCGGTGCTCGGACAAGTCATTGCTGAGCGGTCAACCGCAGCACTGATTTTCGATGATAATAAGTTCTTGCAGAGCAATCTCGCGTCACTCTCAGCGGACAGCAGCGTCGTAAAATCCTGTCTTTATGATGAAGAAAACGTGCTGGCAGCCAGTTACTCACATCGTGAAAATGTCGATGACTGTCCCCGATTAATGGGAACACTAAAAACCAATGAATCCTCATACGTCGAACAATACTTCCCCATTAGACTTGATAATAAAGTAATTGGTAGCCTCTACATTGCCTGCCATGATGGGAATATCATGCAGCGTTTTAAGCAAGTCAGTTTTTTCGCTACTGGTATTCTTTTTAGTGCTATTTTCATCACCCTGTTATTGGCAACACGCTTGCAACGTATTGTAACAAGCCCTCTCAGGTTGTTGGCTGACACCATAAGTAACATAATTCAACGTAATGACTTTTCCATTCGCGCTAAAAAACTACACAACGACGAACTGGGTCAACTCTCAGATATTTTTAATGAGCTACTGAGTAAGATTGAAAGCGAACACAATTCACTAAAGGGCAGTGAAGAAAAGTTTAGAAAACTAACATCACTGTCACCGGTGGGCATATTTCAAATCAATCCGGCGGGTGAAATCATTTACGTTAACCAGCGCTGGCGTGAAATCAACAACATAAAGCACCAAGAGCCTGACTTACAATCTTGGTTTGCAAGCTTACACCCGGAAGATGCACCTACTCTTAAAAAACTTTGGCATAGACTCGTCACTGAACATGAAGATATGGCATGTGAAGTGCGGTTAGTGGCTAAAAACGGCCGTATTTCCTGGGCCTATATTCAAGCAACCTCCCTACATTCTAAAGAAGGTAAGCTCTTAGGCTTCCTAGGCTCGGTCTCTGATATTTCTGAACTTAAAAAAGCTCAAATACAGATGGAAAACCTCGCATTTTACGACCCTTTAACAGGCCTTGCTAATCGTCGGTTATTCAAAAACAGACTGGCCAAAGCGGTAAAAAGTGTCCAAAGAACGGGCAGCTCAATCGCGTTGCTCTTTCTCGATTTAGACCAATTCAAACGCATCAACGATACGCTTGGCCACGATATCGGCGATGCGTTATTAAAAGAGATTGCTCGCCGTCTTGATAATAATGTTCGTGAAAATGATACTGTTTCCCGCATTGGCGGTGATGAGTTCACCATATTATTAATTGACGTTAATAATACTAATGATGTGCGTATTGTGGCTGAAAAGATTCTACTATCTCTTGCCCGCCCCTTTATGCTAAATGGCCAAGAAATCATTAGCACCGTCAGTATTGGTATTACGATGACGCCTGAAGATTCCATTGAACCTAATACGTTAATGAAGAATGCTGATCTCGCGATGTATCGCGCCAAAGAACTCGGCCGAAATAATTTTCAATTTTTCTCTGAAGATATGAATACCGCTATCTTGCATAACTTAAAAATTGAAAAAGAGCTTCATGTTGCGATCAAACGCAATCAATTTATTTTAATGTACCAGCCAAAAATTTGCATCGCTGACAATACCATTACCGGCGTTGAAACTCTCGTACGCTGGCGCCACCCAGAAAAAGGACTCATTTCTCCTGATTTTTTCATTCCCATTGCAGAAGAAACGGGACAAATTATTAAAATCGGCGCTTGGGTTTTAGAGCACAGCTGTCACGAAATGGGGGCACTTATTCGCGAAGGCTTAATGCCTGAAAATTCCAAAGTAGCCGTCAACTTATCGGCGAAACAATTCTCTGATCCTAACTTGCTACAAACTGTATTAGATATATTAAGACAATCAAAAATCGACCCGCTTAACCTGGAATTAGAAATCACAGAAAGCATCATTATGGATGATGTAGAAGCCGCCATTAGCATTATGGAGGCCATTAAAAGCAAAGGAATCCATTTGTCCATTGATGACTTTGGTACTGGCTACTCATCCTTAGCGTATTTAAAACGTTTTCCTATCGATGTTCTCAAGGTCGACCGTTCATTCGTCAGTGATATACCAGAAGATAAAACAGACATGGCGATCACATCGGCCGTTATTGCCATGGCGCATAAACTGGGAATGAAAGTAGTTGCAGAGGGGATTGAGACCCAAGAGCAGCTGGATTTCTTAAGGGAAAACAATTGTGACGATGGCCAAGGGTATTTACTAAGTCGTCCACTCACACTCCCACAATTGCACCATTTTTTAGTCAGTAATTATAAGCAAACAAAAAAGCAAATCACTTAAGTCCAGAGCGCTGGGTCGTAAATAAGTACGGAGCGCTTTATACTAAAGGTCTGTTCATTTTTACTAGATTAACTCATGCCTTCTGCCCGTAAAGAAACACCACTAACCCAAGCCTTATTCAGTCAAGCGGTACTCAATTGGTACGATGAACATGGACGTAAGCACTTGCCGTGGCAGCAAGACATAACACCTTATAAAGTGTGGATCTCAGAAGTAATGCTGCAACAAACACAAGTTGCCACGGTGATCCCCTACTTCGAACGTTTCATGCATGAGTTCCCAACGGTTCACGATCTCGCCCATGCCGGGCAAGACAAGGTATTGCACCTTTGGACTGGTCTTGGGTATTACGCTCGCGCCCGCAACCTCCACAACTGCGCGAAGAAAGTAAGCACTGACTTCGGTGGTACCTTCCCACAATCGGTAGAAGGGTTAATGGAACTATCGGGTATAGGCCGCTCAACGGCTGGGGCAATCGCCTCAATCAGCATGGGCATTAACGCCGCTATTTTAGACGGCAACGTAAAGCGTGTTTTATGCCGCTACTATGCCGTCGAAGGATGGCCTGGTACCTCAGCGGTACAAAAAGAGCTTTGGGTCATCGCTGAACGCCTGACACCCAACGAATGCTGCAACGACTACACCCAAGCGATGATGGATATGGGTGCAACCTTATGCACACGAAGCAAACCTCAATGTGGTATTTGCCCGCTAGCACCGGGTTGTAAAGCACATAACCAAGGGAATCCAAAAGACTATCCGCACTCAAAGCCTAAAAAAGACAAACCTGAAAAACAGGTCCAATTAATAATGCTGCAAGACCCCAATGGTCATGTTTTATTAGAGCAAAGACCGCAGCAAGGCATTTGGGGAGGACTATGGAGCTTCCCTGAACTAGCCATGGAGGAAGATGCCCTAAACCGCAGCCAAGCTCTATTTGGTGAGCTAGCGATCGAACAAATAAACTGGCCTAGCTTTCGTCATACGTTTAGTCATTACCACCTGCACATCAATCCGATATTGATTCGCCTAAGCAAACGTCCCGATACCATAGGGGAATCCGCTCAGCACTGGTACAATCCACAAAAGCCCTCGGAGCTAGGTTTAGCAGCCCCCGTTAAAACTCTGCTAAACAACATCCGCTTAGAGCAAATGTCATAGCACACAAAACAGGTACTCCTTATGTCCAGCACCGTACTTTGCCGCAAATATAATAAAGCGCTACCGGCTCTCACGTCAGCGCCCTTCCCAGGCCCAGCAGGAATAGATATTCTTGAAAACGTTTCGCAACAAGCATGGACTGAGTGGACAGAACACCAAACTCGGCTGATCAATGAAAAACACCTCAACATGATCGATTTACAAGCCCGTAAATACCTCACAGAGCAACGTAGCAAGTTTTTAAGTGGTGAAGATTTTGATAAAGCCGATGGCTATGTTCCTGAAAACAAAGAATAAAACTTAAATTAATTATTAAAAGTGCTTGACCCAAGTTCTGATAACAGGTTTAATGCGCCCACTCAACGGACACTTACCAGCAGGTAAGTAGCACGTTCTACGAGTCGCCCGGATAGCTCAGTCGGTAGAGCAGAGGATTGAAAATCCTCGTGTCGGCAGTTCGATTCTGTCTCCGGGCACCATCATTTCAAAGAAGCCCCGCCAGTCGGGGCTTTTTTATGCCTGTAATTCAAGCTGTCACACAATTGGTATACATTTGTGACACATTATCTGATCAAACGCGGCTCAATCTTCTACTTCAACCGCATAATTCGCGGTAATATTCTTCGTATTTCATTAAGCACCGATAATCCCAAGCTTGCCAAAAAAATAGCGGCCAGTATTTATCTAGTGACGACCAAAGGCATACGTCATCGAATGAGCTACGAACGAATCAAACAAGAAGCCCAGCGCATCGCATCTGAGCTGCACGAAGAGTGGCTTGAAGATCGCCTAGACACCCAATTTTGCGAATCAGCCGACCGAAACATGATCGCTAATGACGAAATGGTTGTCTCAGAGCTAACGGAATTAATTCATGAAAGAAAGCTCAAAGGTGATCGCCTAAAAGATGCCTTAACCGATCTAGCCTTTGTTGCCTTAAAACGTAAGACATTAGAAGAATTCAGCAGCCCAGCCAATATACTGGATAGCCTACTCCAGCCAGCCTCTAACACTTATTCTCAACCAACACCTTCGGCTGCCATAGAACAAATATTACTGACCGATAAGCTCGAAGAATTTATCGATGATAAAAAAGTTAGAAGCAAGGGCATTAGTGACGCGACTCTTGATGAATATCGCCTCTCAGTCTCCGAACTAGTAGAAATTTGCGGTAATAAAATCGTATCCACATATTCCTTTGATGACGGTAAACTTTACCGTAACACCATGATGCAATTACCAAAGCATCGTAAAAAAGGCGTTCACAAGAACAAGTCAATCAGCGAGTTAATCACCCTCGATTTTACTGATGACCAAAAGCTATCAACAAAAACGATCAATGGCAGAATAACAAACCTAATCACCTACTTCACTTGGCTGAAGCAAAGCCAGCTAGTCAATCAGAACCCGTTTGAAAACCTCAAGCTACAAAGTGACAGCGAAAGTTACAAGCGATATTCAGATGATGACCTAAAGCTAATATTTAACAGCCCATTATTCGGTGATCCCGCTTATCGCAAGCGCAAGAATACAGGCAAGCAATCTCAGTGGTGGCTTCTCGTTCTTGCTACGTATACCGGTGCTCGCTTAGGTGAATTAACACAACTTCGTTTTCAGGACATATCCAAAGCTGATGGTATCTTATCCATTTCGATTACAGATGAGGGCGAAGGCATGCGTGTAAAAACAAACGCAGGCCGTCGAAAACTACCCGTTCACCCTGACCTATTAAAGCTGGGCTTTGAAGAATATGTTACCCGTTTAAGAAACAGCAATCAGGAGCATCTACTACCACAACTGCCCAAGTCTGGTAAGAAAATAGGCAGCAGAGTTTCTAAATGGTACAACGAACGATATCGAGATAAGTTCATGCCTCACTTTAAAGCTGAGAAGAAGGTCTTCCATTCGTTTAGACATACGTTCATTTCGCGTGCGATAAATGCAGGCATAGAGACTCAACATATTCAGCAAATGGTTGGGCATGAAAAGGTATTGCTTGGAGAAACCCAAACCTATGCAGACGAGGGCTATAGCCAAAAACAATTGCTAGCCGAGCTTAACAAATTATCGTATGTAAACTTTTCAATTGTGGATATTGCTGGTGGCTGGGAAGATTTACTTTCACCTGAGCCTATATCCCAATAGGGTCTAGGCTTTCTGACATTTACCTGCCAAAACTAAAAAACCACCCTATTGGCAGGCAATATGGGTGGTTTTGAATACTGTCACTAGGCTATACCTTAAAAATAAATGGCTTTTATACTGAAACTCGTCAATAATCATAGTTAGTAAGCCGTTATGTGCAATATTTAGCACCAAGTAGGTAATAAGATGATTAAAAATTATAGGTTTAAGAATTTCGCATCGTATTTAGATGAAGTTTTTGTCGATTTTAGCGTCAGTAAGAAAACAGCTCACTCATATTATGATCATGAGTTTTCTAATGGCGAAAAAACAGCAAAAGTTGCAGGTGTCTTCGGTGCAAATGGATCAGGTAAATCAAATCTTGTAAAACCACTAGCTTTCTTAGCTTGGTTTATCTCTGGTTCATTTAGTACAAATAAAGAAGAAAAACGTATTCCATATTCACCTCACTTCTCTACACCCGATGCTAACGGAGAAATAGAAGTTGAGTTCTGTAAGCAAATTCAAGGTGATGAGCATGAAGTAGAAGTCGATTTCAAATACTCCGTTGAATTCAATAAAGATATGGTGCTTAAAGAAGAGCTAAAGATGAAAACATCCCATCTATTTAGTTCAGTTTTCTCGAGAGTTTATGATGTTAAAAGTGACGAGTATACGATAAAGAAAAATAACTCATATTTTCACTTACCTTTAAAATTACTGAGCAATGCACCAAAGAATTGCTCATTAATTTCTTATACTCACTGGATAACTGAAGACAAGTTCAAGAAGTCTGATGATACTGAGCATGAGGTCGATGTTGCATACATTGTGGGCGAATACTTCAATACTATGTATTCAAATTTAAAGTCAGCTGGCAGAAGAAATTTCAGCTCAAATTTATCAATAGCTACTGAGTACTTAATGCACAATGAGGCTCCGTTTGAAAAAGTAAAGCAGCTACTTCTTCGATATGACTTAGGCATCAGTGATATTGTTATTGAAGAGTCTCATGTCGTGCTAGAAGAGGGAGGTGAAGAAACCAGAGCAGTAGCATATTGTTACCATACACTAGGTGATAAGAGCTATAGGTTACCTATTCATCTAGAATCTAGCGGTACAATTTCAGCTTTTTCATTGCTATACACAGTGGTGCAAACTTTAGAGCATGGCAGCATTGCTGTACTTGATGAGTTTGATAATGATCTTCACCCTCACTTTGCTCAAGAGATAGTTGATTTATACAAAAATGAATCCTCTAACCCAAATAAAGCTCAGTTGATATTCACTTCCCACACAACAGAAATGCTGAAAACGCTTAGGAAGCAGCATATTCACTTTACCGAAAAGAATGAATGTGTCTCAGAAACTTATCGAGCAGATGAGATAGAGGGTTTAAAAGATAGAGATAACTTGTATTCGAAATATATCAACGGTGCTCTTGGTGCACTTCCTTCGTATAATTAGGTGCTGCCAGAATGAAAAAAGGAAGTAAGCGTAGAGTATTGAAGAAGACTATGATTTTTGTTGGGGAAGGTGAGGCCGAGAAAGCTTTCATTTCTTACTTAAGATCACTTTATTGTGTGGGAGGTCTCAGAGTTACTCCAAAGTCTGCAGGTGGTAAAGGTCCTAATAATGTTTTAAATGACGCTATTTGTACACTCACTAAAACTGGATGTGATTTTGTAGCAACACTTTTAGATACTGATATACCTTGGCCTCCAGAGTTGGTAAAAGAGGCTGATGCAAAAGGAGTTCACGTAATAGGATCGAAACCCTGCTTAGAAGGATTATTATTAAAAATTCTAGGTAAGAGGCTGCCACGCCCAGCGACGAGTGATGCGTGTAAAAAACGAATGCATTCTCTTCTTTCAGGTAAAGAGACGGACAAATCATCGTATGAAGAACTGTTTACAAAAAGTGTGCTTGATGAATCTGCAAAAAAAGTTCCAGAACTTAAATTGATGATAGATCTACTTTCGGGAAAATTGAGTACTTAACCTAAGCCCTTGGTTATTCAAGTGATTAGGTTATACCCGTTCGATAATGAGCTAGCAGAATTCTTTAGAAATGGTTGCTAGTAATATGCAGGGCGGCATATTCGGTAAATGCTGGAAAGACTAACTCCTAGCGATTCAGCAATCATTTTTTTACTTATGCCTTCAGTTATGAGCATCTTTACTTCATCTGCCTTAACCATAGCAGTCGGTTTACGCCCTAGATACTTCCCTTTGCGCTTTGCAGCCGCGATACCCTCAGCTTGTCGCTCTAGCAGTAACTCACGCTCAAAAGCAGCCACAGCGCCTATCATGGTGAGCATTAGTCGCCCCGTTGATGTTGAAGTATCTATCCCAAGGTTTAGCACCTTAAGCGCTACTTTCTTCTGGTCGAGATATTCAACAATCTCAAGTAGGTGACGAGTATTACGAGCAAGACGACAAAGTTTCGTAACCATAACCGTATCGCCATCTCTCACGAATTCCAACATAAGCTTTAGCTGCTCTCGCGTCGCTTTAGCACCTGATTCTTTCTCTTGATAAACCTTAGAACAAGACGAAAGCTCAGAAAGCTGAACGTCTAAACTTTGGTTTGCAGTGCTCACTCTCGCGTATCCGATTATAGCCATAATTCATCTCCTATCGCTGTTCGTCTTGTTGATCAAAGTGCTCTTGAATGCTCGCTGCTAGAGCGGTAATGGCTGCGAGTACAACGGCTTGAAGTAACTTGTTTAATAGTGGATTCATCTGATTGCTCCTTGGTTATCAGTACCTTACTTATAACGGGAACCTGCTTTTATATTGATCAGAACGCCTCTTAATTATGCTTTTCTATTCTTTTTTGTTCAGCACCGTTCTCAAAACACTAAAATCTAAGTAGGTAAACAAAAAAGGAGCTACCTATGAAAACGAATAGAATCACAAGACGCAGAAAGGCTCAGATAATTGAGCTTCGAGATGAAGGTTTCACTCACTACTACATCGCAATCAAAGTTGGCTGTCACCGAAACACGGTTGGCTCAGTGCTAAGGCGTGAAGGTGTGAGTTGATTTCATGTACTTGAATCTTAGAAAAGCAACGTATCAATCTCTAATAAACATAGCCAATAGCAAGGATCAGCCATTGGCTAGCTACATAAACGAATTACTAGAACAACAAATAATCCAGCAAGGAAAGCAAGATGAACGCAGCACAGAACTTAGTAAAAATAGAAGATGCCACTGAATGGATAGCAGGTTTAAGTGAGCAAGGATGGTGTTGGTACACAGGAGATGAAAAAGGAACCTTTTTCTGGAACAGATATACCGATACTAGAAATTCACTGGACTCTATGCTTCTGAAGGCAGCTCAACACGGGATCAATAAAGCTCAGGCGCGACCAATGCTTAATCGGCGATTAGCGACCATAGATGGTGTAAGATTTGAGCCTGCTAAACCAGAAGTATTTGAGGAGTATCGTTGCCGCTACTCAAACAGCTTTAGATCAATGAAGCATATAGTCGAGTCGATAAGAAACCCAGAAGAAGACATGTCGTTTATTAATGGTCCAGATTATAACGACGACCCTAACGAGTGTCCCAAAGAGCTGCTATTCAACGATGCGGAACCTTTTCGCGAATTCATCCTGCGCCTAACCTCCAATGACGAAGACTATGAGTGGCTCATGTGCTGGATGGCACACATGATTCAAAAGCCAGCTGAAAGACCTAGCGTACATCCCCTTTTTAGAACCGCACATGGTATTGGTAAAAACGTATTGGTCGAACAGGTTCTGAATAAATTATTAGCAGGGAATACCGCGACTACGAGCCTTAGAGAAATTGGGAATACGCATAGCGAAACTATAGCCAATAATCTACTCGTATTTGTGGATGAAAGTAAGGCCAAGGGGATAGGCGTGTACCTCAAACTAAAGAGCATCTTGGCCTCAAAGGAAGCCACTATTAACCCTAAGTACGTTAGGCCTTACCAGCAAAACCTCTATGCGAGATTCATGTTTGCAGATAACACCGAGGGCCGTGCTTTCAGTATTGAGCAAGAAGATCGACGAATTTACGTTATGGAATACGTTGTTCATGAGCGGGATAAGGCTGAAACTCAGGAATTCATTGAGGACTTTTTAGGATGGTGGGGAGCCAACTATGATACGGCTTATCAGTATCTTTATGAATATGACATCTCAGGCTGGAGTCCCTACGTATGCCCTATGACCAAGGCTAAAAAAGATTACCTTGGCATGTGCAATGATCAGCACGAGGACCTGATTAAAAAATACCAAGAAGACACAGGTAGAATGAGCATAACCGAAGCAAGCTGGAACCGCTTTATTGGCTTCCAAGGATATGCATTAGAAATCAGTGAGCAGCTTCAGTGGACAGCCTCACACTTGAATAAAAATGCTTACTTTAAGAGGAAGTTGGAAGCTGTTGGGTTTAGAGATGAGCGACCTTTAAAGAGGATTGATGGCGTTCAGAAGCGGGTTAGTGCGTGGATTCTGACGAATTGTGGTGCTAGGAGTAAATACGATCTAGTTATGAGTGAGAATGAGGCTGAAAAGCCCACAGAACGAGCTTGTTCAGGATCAGAAAGTGTTGAATCAGGGGTTACGGTTTAGCTACTTATTAAGAAGAAATCTGGTAGCCCTGTCACCCCCGTCACTTTCTGGGGTGAACTGAATTTCCTACGGCAAGATTGAATAATTTAGCTCTAAGAGAAACTAGTACTCTGTCACAAGGGTAGTCAAGGGCATGTCACACCCCAGTCACTATGATCTAGCTGCTTCGAAAAGTCTTTAGTAGTACACTTTCTCTCATCATACCGCTTTGATGGCCTCATAGTTCATACTATGAGGCTTGCAGTGAGAGAGAATCTCTCAACCTCCGGGCATAAGTCTAAACCCTTGAACTTCAAGGTTTTTGTTCTAGGGGATGAAAAACCACCCTAGAAAGTAACAAAAACCCAAACATGGATCCTACAATGGACGTTCCACAATTGTTAAAAGTACTTGAACTTTGGCTTACTCAATTTTCAAGATTCTGCGGAAAACTTGTAATACTTACCTTGTTTTGGTCATCCCTTCTATCTCTTGCACACTTAATAGCTCAGGCCCTCGGCTATTCAGGCTTATTTGATGGATTATTCAGTATTACATCTAGAATATACGGAGATAAAATCGCATGGGCGTCAACATCAATTGCTTTAGCGACTTCTGTAGCTCTTGGTCACATGAGAAATTTAGAGTTAAATGAAGAAAAACGCCGAGAAGAACTAGAGAATAACTGGGAAGCCGAATTCAAAAGGAACTATACAAAAGTCCCAGACAATGAGACTGAACCCACTCAACCTCAAATCAATCAAAACATCCCACAGCCTAGTCCTCCGATTGAGACTCAAAAATTAAAGGAAGCATCAAGGTTTTAACCAAAGTCCGAATAATGGTACACTTTTGTCACACATCTTCACTCATCCGACAGCCTTGATGAGCTGAAAGGCCCGTAATATGGGGCTTTTACTGAATGGGTGCCCCCTCTGTCTCCGGGCACCATTATTCCAAGAAGCCTGTACTGAAAAGTACGGGCTTTTTTGTGCCTGCTAAACTGCGCTAGATTACCTATGACTCACACCTTTTTACATTAGGCCTATTAAAAACTGAGATCACCTGTCATGGTGCGGAAAACCCGTCCATTAAATTAACGATCGATCAATAAATTTCAGCTTAACGGCGCCCTCCTCAACAGGCTTACAGTCCCATTAATTAGCTGCTAGTCTTATACCGTACTTAAGCAAAAAGGCTAAACAATGAAGGCGTCTGATTTATTTGTTAAAGCATTAGAGCAAGAGGATGTGGAATACATTTTTGGTATTCCTGGTGAAGAAAACCTAGATGTCCTAGAGTCTTTAAGGACCTCCTCCATAAAGCTAATACTCACTCGTCACGAACAAGCGGCTGGCTTTATGGCGGCGACCTACGGACGCTTAACCGGCAAGGTAGGTGTTTGTCTATCCACCCTGGGCCCAGGTGCGACTAACCTTGTGACTGCGGCGGCCTATGCTCAACTCGGCGGTATGCCCATGCTGATGATCACGGGACAGAAACCCATTAAAGCCAGTAAGCAAGGACGCTTTCAAGTATTGGATGTCGTTGACATGATGCGTCCGATTACTAAATATACTGCGCAAATCGTCAGTGGTGAAAGGATTGCTTCACAAGTGCGAGAGGCCTTTCGTATTGCCAGTGCAGAACGTCCTGGCGCCGTCCATTTAGAACTACCCGAAGACATCGCCGATGAAGAAGTCAGCCCTAATCTCATTACAGAAAGTAATATTCGTAGGCCCGTAGCAGAAGAGAAATCGATTAAACAGGCCGTCGATATGATAGAACTGGCTAACGCCCCATTAATATTAATTGGTGCGGCGGCGAACCGTAAAATGTCGAGTAAAATGCTCACGCAGCTCGTTGAAAAATTTAATATTCCCTTTGTGACCACCCAAATGGGCAAGGGGGTGGTGGATGAATACAACGATTTATTCTTAGGTAATACCACACTATCGGATGGCGACTTTGTGCATCGCGCCATTGCCCATGCCGACCTCATTATTAATGTTGGCCATGATGTTGTCGAAAAGCCTCCCTTCTTTATGCGTGACAACGACAAAAAAGTTATCCATATCAATTATATGGCCGCCGAAGTCGATCCTGTTTATTTTCCTCAAGTTGAAGTGATTGGTGACATCGCTAACAGTATTTGGGCCATTATGGAAAAACTGCATATTCAAAAACATTGGGATTTTAGTTATTTCGATAAAGTGAAAGCCGCCGAAGAAAAAGAATTACCGCGCGGCTGCAACGATGACCGCTTTCCTATTTACCCTCAACGCATCGTAGCCGATGTGCGTAAAGCGATGCCCGATAATGGCATCATCGCGTTGGATAACGGTGTCTATAAAATCTGGTTCGCCAGAAACTATAAAGCGCGAAAATCTAATACTGTGTTACTCGACAATGCATTAGCCACTATGGGAGCCGGATTACCGTCTGCTATGGCCGCAAAGTTGGTCTATCCCGACCGGCCTGTGATTGCCATTTGCGGTGATGGTGGCTTTATGATGAATAGCCAAGAGTTAGAAACCGCCATTCGCCTCAAACAACACCTCATTATTTTAGTTCTGCGTGACGATGCTTACGGCATGATCAAATGGAAGCAAGCCCATATGCAATTTGATGAGTTTGGTTTAGATTACGGTAATCCAGATTTTGTGAAATATGTTGAAGCTTATGGTGGTAAAGGCCATCGTATTAAAGCGGCAAAAGAGTTATTACCGCTGATTCAATCCTGCATGGCAGATCATGCCGTTCATCTCATTGATATTCCAATTGATTATAGTGAGAATGACGAAATCCTAAATAATCAATTACCCACTCTTAGCGCTAAAATTTAAGCAATGTTAAAGCTTGCTTAACGTTAAAGACCCGTGAAAAGAAAAGGATACAACATGCTAAATAAACGTTATCCCTATTATTTGGCCAACGAAGCCGTTTTCGCCAATGAAGACTTAGACGTTACTGACAAATATTCTGGTGAAGTTGCTACCCGAGTAGCTCTTGCCGATGAAGTGGCGATTGATAAAGCCATTGCCGCCGCGCAAGCAAGCCAAGAAGCCATGCGCAAGATGGCACCCTACGAGCGCCAAGATATTTTAAATCACTGTGTGAAACGCTTTACTGAGCGTGCAGAAGAGATGGCACTGGCGTTGTGCATAGAAGCCGGTAAACCGATAAAAGATGCCCGCGGAGAAGTCGGCCGTTTAATTGATACCTTCCGTATTGCCGCAGAAGAATCCGTTCGTATGAGTGGAGAAATAATGAATCTCGAAGTCACGCCTCGCGCTCGTGGTTATACTGGCATGTATAAACGTGTCCCCATTGGCCCTTGTTCATTTATCTCGCCCTTTAATTTTCCATTAAATCTAGCCGCGCATAAAATCGCGCCTGCCCTTGCGGTTGGCTGCCCATTTGTATTAAAGCCTGCCAGTAGAACACCGATCGGTGCTCTGATTATTGGTGAAATTTTAGCAGAAACAAATTTACCCAAAGGTGCATTCTCGATCTTGCCCTGCTCGCGCGATGACGCAGATTTATTTACCGTAGACGACCGATTCAAATTATTAAGCTTTACGGGTTCTCCTGAGGTGGGCTGGGATTTAAAAGCTCGTGCCGGTAAAAAACCGGTTATCTTAGAGTTAGGAGGCAATGCTGCCTGTATCGTAGATGAAGATACCGATAAAGAAACCGGTGGTTTAGACGACGCGGTAGAACGCATTATTTATGGTGCTTTCTATCAGTCTGGCCAAAGTTGCATTGGGGTACAGCGTATTCTTGTGCATGAGTCGTTATATGATGAATTTAAACAAAAGTTCATCTCCAAAGTCGCACTTTTAAAAATGGGCGATCCCAAAGACGAAGAGACCTTTGTCGGCCCCATGATTTCGCTTTCTGAAGCCGACCGCTTAAAAAGCTGGATTGACGAAGCCGTCACACTCGGTGCCGATTTATTAGTCGGTGGTAAGCAAGATGGCGCCATGCTAGAAGCAACGGTATTAGAGAATGTACCCGATCATGCTCAGCTCAATACCGAAGAAGCTTTTGGTCCTGCCGCCATTTTAAGCGCATTTTCTCATTTTGATGATGCGCTTAAAGAGGTTAATAACAGTAAATTTGGCTTACAAGCCGGCATATTTACGCGTGACCTTTATAAAATGAACAAAGCGTGGGATGAATTAGAAGTCGGTGGTGTTGTGATCGGCGATGTGCCGAGCTGGCGTGTCGATAATATGCCGTATGGAGGGGTTAAAGACTCAGGGGTTGGTCGTGAAGGTATTCGTTTTGCAATGGAAGATATGACTGAAATTAGACTGTTAGTTATACGAGATAAGAATCGTTAATTGAATAGTGTCCTGACTGGCAGGTATTTGGCCAGCTCAGGGGGGATTAATGTATGGGTTCCATAATGCCATACTTTTCTAATAGTTTATTCATCTCTCCCGTTTTCTTCAAATTATTCAACATCGCGTTCATCTCATCGATGCTGGGTAAAATACCTGGGCGAAGTAATACGGTGAAGTTGTAAAATTGGTCTAAGTTATCTGAGATTAATAAACGGGGTTTCACGCTAGGATGTAGTAACAAGAAATTATGTAGGAAGGCTTTGGTAACAACGGCGATATCACCTCTTCCTTTTAATAACAATTTTATATTCCTATCATTATAAGACGTTAACATCATATTATATTCGTTAGCCAAATGATCTTCGTCAGAATTAAAGTTAGCAAACCCATAATGAAAACCCAAAATACCAATCATATTTTTGTTGTTAAAATCAGAAAAATATTTTTGATCACGCCCCTGTTTTTTTAACGCAATGTAAACCTCACCCCCCTTTTGATAAACCTCAGAAACATCCACCTTTATATCTTGCCAACCCCAGGACTTATTTTCATAAAAAATTACGTCATAGTGACCATCGTTATAAAACTGATAGCGACGTTTAGATGGAATTAATTGAGTATTAAAATGATATTTTTGCTGAGATTTATTTAATGCAGCCACTAGATCAAGAGTCATCCCGACTTGACCCTGTGAACCTTTGGATTCAACAAAGGGGGCAAATTCATACATACCGACAGACACCGCAAGAGGTTCTGTCGCAAAACAAGAAGAAGTGGTGAGCAATAAAATGAATAAAGTATTAAGTCTCATAATATCAGTATAGCCAGCAGCTTACAGAACACCAGAGACATAATTAACCTCTATTCATCCTATTTTATACGGTTATCCTCAATAGGGGTTTATCACTAATTTTTGAGTACAACACGATAACGCGGGCTCCCTTTTTCTAAACGTTCAATCGCCGCATTCACGTCGGCAAAATCGAAGACTTCTACTTCAGGCTCAATATTGTGACGAGCAGCAAACTCGAGCATCTGACCGATAACCGCAGGGCTACCCACTGGCGAACTTGAAATAGAACGCTGTGCGCCCATCAAAGCAAACACGCTGACCTCTACAGGTTCCAAAATAGCTCCTAAAAAGTGCAAGCGCCCCTTTGGCCTTAAGGTTTGTACATAACTGGCCCAGTCAAGCTTTACGTTAACCGTTGATAAGATCAAATCAAACGAATAAGCGGCGGTCGCTAGCGCTTTGCTATCACGTGAATTTAAGGTTTTATGCGCGCCTAACGCTAAGGCTTCAGTACGCTTAGCGTCAGAAGAAGTAAACGCAGTCACTTCACAGCCCCAAGCATTTAAAAATTTAAGCGCCATATGACCTAAACCGCCAATACCAATCACCGCCACTTTTGCCGTTGGCTTTAAATCAAACTGCACCATTGGGTTATAAACGGTGACACCACCACAAAAAAGCGGTCCTGCTTTTTCACTGCTTAACGCATCCGGTAAAGCCACGACGCTGGTTGCTTGCGCACGAACTTTATCCGCAAAGCCACCATGGCGGCCAATCAATGTGCCTTGTGCACTGCTGCATAAGTTATGATCGCCTTCAAGGCAGGTATTACAGTCGTTACAGTAGCTCGAATGCCAACCTAAGCCAACACGGTCACCGATGTTAAATTTACTGACATGCTTACCTAGCGCACTGATTGTGCCTGCCACTTCATGACCTGGCACAAAAGGATATTGAGTGATGCCCCATTCATTATTCAGCATGCTTAAATCACTGTGGCAAATACCGCAATAATCAACCGCTATTTCTACATCGTGATCTGCCAAAATACCGGGATCGTATTCGTAGGCTTTTAATTCACCGCCGGCTTCAAAAGCTGCATAGGCTTTAATCATAATAGATGTCCTTGATAAGGTTATTCGTTAAGAATTAAATAAAGATAATGACACTATCTTTATACGCCAAAGATAGACATAAGATTAGTCTAATAATGCATCTAAGTGTTTACCAAAAATGGAACAGTCCGCATTCTCCAACATAACTAACGCAGCCATTGATCGGGAAAACCTTTCGTCTGCATCATTGCCATAGAATCCATCATTACCGCAATGGCAACATGCACCCCAACGCCACCCCAAATAGATCTTGAACGTAAGGCTAAAATACCTAAGAAAAAACCAAAAGAGATGGCACCAAAAGACTCTAACCATAATTTAGGAAAGTGCAACATAAGGTAGGGTAAGCACATGATAGCGACCGATAAGCTGCCAAAGGGAATTCGTAAACCGTTAACCAGAAACCCTCGAAAGAAAAACTCTACCGCAATAAATTGCAGTATATAAATACATTCCCATAAAATTAAATCTAACCAGCTTTTGTGTGCCAAATCGTAAAACGGATAATGGTTAGCGAAGTCTTCACGAAAGCTCACCAAGAAGGCAAAAAACATAATGGGGGATGCCAGTAACACATAACCCAACCAGTGCTGTTTAATACGGCCTACTTGCCAGCCATAATTTTTCAGCGACTGCTTTAATACCAGCTTGATCGTTAACATGGGAATGACGAGAAAACACAAAACATTCCAAAACCCCCACCACACATACCCCAACAATTCGCGATAAGGATGATAGCGGAAGTCACGGGACCACTGGTTGTTTTTAATATCAAACCAGCCCTCCAACAGTCGAATAGACTCGACTAATACGCTGGAGTACTTTAAATAGTTCACCATCAGTAAACACAGACAAGCAACGATAATAACCAGCCAAACTCGCTTACGTTCAACATCCACATCTAAATGAGCACGCTCTGCTTTTGCTTCGTTATCAATAGCGGTTAATGCGCTGAGTATTTGTTTTGGGTTTAACCTGCGACAGAGTGTCTCTATTATTTTAGGTAGAATTTTTGCTGGTATCCTGGCGTTAGCGTCCACGATTAACCCCCGGTCACTGGGGGCATAAAGGCTACTTCATCACCACTATTTATGACGACATCAAGGTTACAGAAGTTTTGATTTAGTGCAGTGCGAATACTATCATCTTGCAAAGCAGTCATCCCCTGAGCAATTAAGATTTGTTGCAGCTCTGCGATCGTTTTACCTGAAAAATCATTACCTAACTGCAAACCCGCTTGACCAATTTCCTCTTTCAGACGAGCAAAAAATAATACGTTAATCATATTTCGATCTCCATTAAAAAATATTAATTATTCGGCGTTCCAGTCGCCACTTTTACCACCGGTTTTTTTCAGTAATTTAATATCACCAATGGTCATGCCTTTATCGACGGCTTTACACATATCATAAATAGTCAGTGCCGCAATAGAAGCGGCGGTTAGCGCTTCCATTTCGATACCGGTTCTATCAGCAACTTTACAGCGCACTTCAATACGTAACTCAGTTGCACTGATCGCTTGAATGTCGACCTTAGCCCCGGCGATCATTAACGGGTGGCACATAGGAATCAATTCCCACGTCTTTTTGGCCGCTTGAATACCCGCAATACGTGCGGTGGCTAATACATCCCCTTTCTTATGTTTACCTTCGGTAATCATGGTTAAGGTATTGGGCAGCATCGTCACAATGGCCTGGGCGAATGCTTCGCGCTTTGTCACGTCTTTTTCACTAACGTCAACCATGCGCGCTTGGCCTTTTTCATCTAAATGGGTTAAATCCATTTTCATTTCCAACTTATTTTTTATAAGATTCGTTATCTGCGAGTAGCCGCTCTATCGTGTTCAGCTCTGTCGAATCATTCGCATTATTAAAACTGAGTTCAGCACTCTCTGCTTCCACAATATGAATACTGCCCATAGAGCGCAATAATTTTTGCAAGGCATTTTTATTTTCAGCCAAGCACTGTTCAAAAATCGGCAGCATGCTTTTATGATATAAACCATGCAAGGGCTGTAACCCTTGATGCGAAAATATAATGGCCTGTAATGGATCACTCGATGCGTGCGTATTAAAATCAGACCCTACGTCAGTCGATCGTTTAGTTACTAATTTAGTTGCTAGTTTAGTTGCTAGTTTAGTTGCTAGTTTAGTCGATAGTTTAATAGATAGTTGCGCCATTATTTGAGTCGTCATTAAGGGCGTATCACACGGCATTACCAGTAACCAATCATGCTTTGCATGCTGCAAACCCGCCGCCAAACCGGCCATTGGGCCTTGCGAAAATTCCGATGTCTTATCCCTTTTATTATCGACGATGCAATCGAGTTGATAGCCTTGGTAAAGCTCTCTATTACGATTGCAGCTAATGGTTAAATCATCCACCAGCGGTGCGATGCAATCAATCGCGTATTCAACTAAGGGTTTCTGCGCTAAACAGATCAAGCCTTTATCTCTCCCGGCCATGCGGCGACCTTCACCCCCCGCTAGAATCAATCCACTGAATAGCTTATTGGGCGCCGTCATTAGCCGTGCCCGTGCGCAGTGGTTAACGTGTAAAAGTCTATCTCGTCCCCCACCGTAATTAGTTCACCCGCTGGGACGCACGCAAAGCCATCACCCCAGCTAGAAGAGGATAAAATACCCGAGCTTTGGTTGTTGAAAATTTCAATGTCGCCACCGTTAAAGCGTGCACGTAAAAACTCAGTACGACCAATAGACTTTTTAGTCGAAAATGTCGCGTTACCTGTTAGTACTAATAACGGTTGCGCATCAGCACCTTGCACGGCCCATAAAAAATCTCGTGCCAGTTGATAAAAAGTAACCACCACGGCCGCAGGATTGCCCGGTAAACCAATGACAGGGGTTTGATTAAAATGCCCCAACGCAAACGGTTTGCCAGGTTTAATAGCCAAACGCCACATCTCAAGTTCGCCGCCGCTATTAATAGCCGCTTTAATATGATCTTCTTCACCCACAGAGACACCACCACTGGTGATAATGACATCGGCTTGGGTACTGGCTTGAGTTAATACGCGTTGAGTATCCGCAAGCGTATCGGCGGCAAAAAATGGACCCACAACGTCCATTCCCATGCGCTGTAATAAACCGATTAAGGTGAAGCTATTGGTATTATAAATTTTTCCAGGACTCAAAGGCTTACCCGGCTCAACCAGCTCATCACCAGATGAAATAATAGCGACTTTTAATCGTTTTTTTACCTCTACATGACTAAAGCCCATGGACGCCAATACACCTAAATCTTCTGCGCGTAAAATGCGACCCGGCTGAAACAGCGTTTGATCTATCGTAATATCCTGCCCTGCGGGGCGAATGTTTTGCTGCCCTTGAGCATTCGCTAAGCTTGCAGGAAAAATCACCGCACCCTTTTCAGTTATGTCACATTGCTCCTGCATCACCACCACATCGGCATTTTCAGGAACCGCGGCACCGGTAAAAATTCGTGCACAAGTGTTTTCTAATAACGGTTCAGGTGCATCTCCTGCCGCAATACGTTGTGATACGCTAAGTTCTATATTGCCCTTGTTGGCGACCTGCTGCTGACAATCAATTAAACGTAACGCGTAACCATCCATCGCACTGTTATCAAAACCCGGAACGTTGATAGGTGAGGTGATTGTCTCGGCCAAAACCCGTGTTAATGCAGAAGGGAGGCCCACGGTTTCGGTTCCCACTAACGTGCCATATTGCTGAGCACGCAGTGCCAAAACGGCGCGAGCATCTTTTAATGGCACTAGGCCTTTCACTAATACAGGGGAATCACAAAATGACATGGTTGCTCGCTATAATTTTTTCAGTGCAAGGGATTACGAAGAAGTATCTTTTTTATCATTAGCACGATAATAACGACGAATTAAACGGCTGAGTGCTTTGCGCCATGGCTTGGGCTTGATGCCAAAATTATGCTTAATTAATTTGCTGTCTAAGAGGGTTTCACTGGGCTGACACTGATCATCGTCTCGCGCTGTTAGTGTCACATGTGCAAGATCTTCATACTGGCGAGCTTCGGCTAACAAGACTTCGGCAAACGCGTATTCCGTCGTGGCCTCCACACTGCAGTAGTGATAAGTACCCCATAAGGATTCATCACAACCAATTTGTTGCAGTAAAGCATGAATAACCTGAGCAATATCGTCAGCAGGTGTCGGCGCGATACGAATAAGGTTATCTAGGGTTAAACTGCCTTGGCTGCGCGCCTTGACCAGCATTTGTACCGCATAGTCCGGCGTCAATAAACTGAACGGTTGGTTCACACGAACAATTAAGTGTCGAAGCTGCTGACGAACCTGATTTTCTATCGAAATTAATCGTTCATCTCCTGTCATTGCTTCATGTTCGTGGCTGCCCAGGGCGTTATAAGCAAAGACTTTGGCAGACGAAAGTAGAACAATGGGAATATCCTGCTTTATCAACCGCTTAATCCACGCCTCCAAATGCTCTATCGCGTAAGGTTCCTCTCCAGAGGCAGACAGTATAGCCAAAGGGGCTGACGTTGAGCCTAAGGGGATTGAAAGCGGTTCTCGAGCATCCAAACGACGAGAGCTGAAAGGAAGTGCTAATTCACTGGCCATTTCAGCCAAACACTGTCCCACAGGAAAATCAGCCCCAATGATAAACCAATGCTGATTAGTACCGCTAAAACCCATGTCGCTTACTCCGTAATTAATCTGTCAACCGGTTGATTTTATTATAACGTACCCGTTTAATTAATAATGCTTAATTCAACAAATGGACGCTCGCTATGAAAAAAAGTAACTATACTCCAACGGTCTTCCGTCAACATGATATCGTTACAATATGCTGAAACAGCTTGGATTTCTTCTCTTTTTTCTCAGTGTTTCTTTTGCAGGGTTCACTAGCCAAATTACTTATAACGAACAGGAACCCAACCATTTTGGTATGGCTCAGTACATCAGTCATGATGAAGCTTTATCCTTGGACGAGGTGCGTCAACTTAATAACGCTGCATGGAATGACATAAATATTAAAGAGGCTAGTTTTGGCTTTAATCAACGCCACTTCTGGTTCCGGTTTCCACTGCAAAATATACACCGCTCAGATACTCCTTGGCTGTTACGCAGTAACTATCCCTTACTCGATTATATTGACGTCTACCTGCTAGAGGACAAGGAGCTTGTGCAAGAATTCCACAGTGGTGATTCATTCCCCTTTAATCAACGGCCCATTCAGCAGCCCTCCTTTGTCTTTCCATTAGAGATAAACACTGATAAAGAATACTTTGTTTACCTACACATACAAACCACCAGCTCGCTTCAACTTGCCCTATCACTGCAAACAGAACGTCATTTTTGGCAAACTGTTGCCATCGAGAATGTTACCAGTGCTGCTTTTTACGCTATTTTGTTGAGTATGCTTTTTTACAACGCGGTCATATTTTTTATTGTTCGGGCCCGTAGCTATTTATTTTATATTTTTTACATCGCGTCGTTCACACTCCTTATGGCGAGCATTCACGGCTGGGGATATCAATTTTTATGGCCTAACAGTCCCAAAATACACGAACTTTCAGTGGTACTTGCAATCGGTCCTGTCATTATTTTTGGTGTCTTATTTACGTCGACATTTTTGAAACTAGCGACTCTCAGGCCTCGGCTAAATCGACTTGTATTATCACTTGTGTGGATATCCTGTGTCTATTGCCTTGCGGTACTGATATTACCCTATGCAATCATGATCAGAGTGGGATCTGCACTGGCTATTGTAGCAGCGAGCATTATTATGTTTGCGACTCTGCGAGAATGGTTTCGCAGTAGAAGCCGTGAAGTAATGCTGTTTATTATTGCCTGGATAACAATATTGATCGGATTTTCACTTTACAGTGGTCAAAAATTTGGGCTACTGCCTATCAATACATTAACTGAACATGCCATCGAAATAGGCGCGATACTGGAAGTTTTATTACTTGCACTAGGCTTAGCTGACCGTATTAATAGCGAACGAAAGTCACGCATGGAAGCTCAAGCACAGATGCTAGACATCCAAATTAAAGCCAACCAAGAGCTTGATAATAAAGTAAGGGAACGCACTGAAGAGTTAGAAATATTGAATGACCATCTTAAAACAACATCAATAACCGATTCGTTAACTCAAATTAAAAATCGCCATTATTTTGATACTAAATTTTCAACAGAATATCGTCGCGCTTTCCGTGATAAATCTTGGGTTTCATTATTAGTTATTGATATTGACCACTTTAAATTATTCAACGATCACCATGGTCATCAGGCAGGCGATATTGTATTGCAAGCCGTCGCTAAAAGTATGGAAAAAGTAGTTAAACGTCCGAGTGATGCTGTCAGCCGCTTCGGGGGCGAAGAGTTCACGGTGTTATTACCGAACACTCCGAAGGAAGGCGCTTACAAAGTTGCCGAAAGGATCCGAAAACACATTGCTGAACTACACGTTACTTGGCAAGAGCAGTCCCTCTCTGTCACGGTGAGTATTGGTTTGGCATCTTGTATCCCCTCTCACTACGATGATGAAGCTCTTTTATTAAAGCAAGCTGATGATTTTTTATACATGGCTAAAGATCATGGCCGTAATCAAGTGGCTTACGAAGATAATAATCCTGCTATAACCAAGCACCAAAAGAGCAAATAAAAATGGGCAGCATCACCATGCTGCCTATGAACGTTAATACTTATGCTTGAATTTTTTCGCATGCCTTTGCACTTTACTCGATGTTTTTCTATTTACAGCTAACCCTCCTAGCAGAGCCAGTCCAAAAAGTCCTAAGTGGCCTCAGGCAAGTCTAATGAATTAATAGTGATTCAGGCAAAACTTGAACTTGCCGCGATATAAGCGAGTGAGGTAAGCAGTAAATCAATGATTTCTATTCATGCGACTCCCTAATCAACCGTGTTGAATCATGATGTATTAACAGGGATTAGATGTCAGTAATACTAGCGGTTAAAGACAGTTGTATGACAACATTATTGCGTTCATCAACTCACACTTATCCTAAATAAACGTTCGTCGTTCGACTAGCAGGCTTTTCTAAACGTTAGATTAACCCGGTATTTAGAAAATAATTCATGTATACCCGGCTGCAGCGGCATTACTCCATGATAAGCAAAGCGTGATTCACCTCCCCAAACAACCACATCGCCATGCAAAAGTGCCACTTGGGTGTGTGGTCCAGCACGATTGATGCCCCCAAATAAAAACGTCGCTGGCAAACCTAACGATACCGATACAATAGGCTGAGTATCATCGACTTCATCATTATCTTGATGCAGTGATAAACGCGTACCAATTTGGTATAGATTAATTAAACAAGAATCAGGATCGAAGTTATCAAAACCTACGGCCGCCGCCGCATCATTCGCTAAGGATTTAAACTCAGCGGGCATACTCGGCCAAGGCAAGTCGGTAATAGGATCGTGGGCCTGGTAACGATAACCTAAATGATCACTGACCCAACCCACATCACCGCAGCTTGTCATTTTTACTGACATAACCTGACCGCCTGGGGTTTTCATGTGTCTAAAAGGGGCTTGCTTAATAATAGCGGACAATAACGTCTTAAGCTGCACATCGTGCTTGAGTGCAAAGCCCGCGATGTGCCATCCTTGGGCAGCAATTTGTGTTGTCACGGTATTATTGTTAACAACAGAAGAAAAAAGATCGAAATTCATAGCAGCACTCTTATGGAATGTGCTGCTATATTTTTGAGATGAATTTCAATCAATGTTCAATACCATCCATCAAGGTTATATTAAATTAAGCAGTGCCTTGCAGCCGTAGCACTAACGTAAGAACTAGCGTGAGGCTTGATACATAAATAATATAGAGTGCCAGTGCATTTTACCACTGGCTCTTAAAGGCAACTAGATGATTAAACGAAACTATGTCCCTTTGTCGAATAGATTAAAAATTGCTTTTAAATTGTGTCTTTTGATTGCATTCATCGAAGTTATCAACCAGTTTAGCGGTGGATTTTTTCGGTCTTTTGGTATTATTCCAAGAAATACCAGTGGTCTAAGCGGAATTCTGTTTGCCCCTTTTCTACATGGGGGTCTTGTACATCTATTCAGTAATTTAGCCCCACTCTTTGTATTCACGTTATTGCTATTAAGCCATGGCCGTACGCGCTTTATATTAGTGTTTACCAGCACGGCATTAGTCGGCGGGTTACTGGTGTGGCTTTTTGGTAGGAGTGCTAATCACATTGGCATGAGCGGTGTTATTTATGGATTATTTGGCTATCTGGTCGTCGCGGGTATTATCAGTCGAGAGTTCAAACTCTTTATTATTAGTTGTTTAGTCGCATTCGCCTACGGAGGGCTAATCTTCGGAGTAATGCCCACCCTTCATCAAGTATCCTTTGAGTCACATTTATTTGGTTTTATGGTCGGCATTTTCATGGCCTTTATTTTAGGGAAAGACCCTACTTATAAAAAATAAGCCTCTATAACACTAAGCTTCTATGAAAACTAAGCGCCACTGTCGCCCGAGCCTAAACTTTAACCGCAAGGTATATCGTATGACGACTGCCTTTACCGTTATGGGCTCTTACCGTTTTAGTCTCCACGTTGAACTTAGCTTTTTTAAGTTGGGTGGTAAATTTAGGATCGTGCCAAGCGGACCATACCGCTAATACACCTTTAGGCTTCAGTGTTTGCCTAATGGCGGCTAAACTTTCAAGTGAATATAGGCTGTTATTATCACCATGAGTAAAACCTTCAGGGCCGTTATCCACATCTAATAAAATAGCATCAAACTCAGGTTGCTTTGCTTTAAACAATCCTGCCACATCACCGACATGCACAATCACTCGGCTATTATCCAGCGGACGACCCGCGCACTCACCTAACGGGCCTTTGTTCCATTCGATAACATCGGGCACCAATTCAGCGACCACAACCTTAGCGCTTGGTTTTGTCGCCTTCAGCGCAGCGGCCAAGGTAAATCCCATGCCCATACCGCCGACTAAAACTTTGGCATTCTCAGTATTCTTCACATGAGCACAGCCCAAATCAGACAAGGCTAATTCAGAACTGTGCATACGGCTATTCATTAGCTCCCCACGCACACCTTTCATGTGAATAGAAAATTCTTTGTCACGCTGGGTTAATTCTAGCTCACCGCCGTTATTCGGAATTTTGGCTAAACCTAACAGAGTCCAAGGAATCATGATGTGTCCAATTTATAAGGGAAGGTGGATAAGGATAACAATGACGAAATTTTAACACAGTCGTGCCCTTGAAATTGAACTGATTCAAGGGCGCTAAGGTGTTATTTTTAAGCGATAAAACTACACCAATACTTGTCGAGTATTCGCGATAAAGTGATGGACATCACGTTCGACTTCTTCGTCAACCATGTCTTCTGGTCGACGATCATTGGGACAGGCCATACGCGGTGTTGTACCAAACAAACGGCAAATGAGAGGACGATCTTCATACACAGTGCAGCCATCAGGCCCAAGGTGTACGCAGCTAAGATCATTCAAGGCCGCATCATGTTCGGCATCCGACTTAACCGGTAAACGTGACATTTCTTCGGAAGACGCTGTGACCGGACCACAGCAATCGTGACAGCCCTTCACACATTCGAACGCCGGAATTTGCTCGCGCAGTCGCACTATGATATCTCGGTTATTGTACATGTATATCCACGTATTATTTAAAGTTCGGTCGCATTATCACTGCATGTGACATTAAACAATTGTAATAATACGCTGATTTTGTCTGAGTTGTTTATGTCTATTAGCATCGCTCACAGGTTAATAAATACTATGTATGACGATAAACCCATGCTTGTTGCTTAATATCTGCTGTTACTTCTAATTACAACTTCGCTCTTGACCAGCCTACCTACCTATAGGTAGGCTGAAGCCTAATCAATGCGACTAATATAAAAAGCCATGAACTCAAAAACCAAAACAGCAGACAGTATAGCGCCGCTAAGTACGCGCCAGCAGATTGTTGAATACTCTGCCGATATGCTGCGGGGCAATGGTTTTGAGGGCTTTAGCTATTTGGATATTTCTCGTCACTTGGGTATCACTAAGGCCAGTGTGCACCATCACTTTCCTAAGAAAGTTGATTTGGGCTTGGCCCTGTGTGATTGGACACAAAATTGGCTGGAGCAAGGGTTATCGCATTTTGATGCCAAGGGGACGTCTAATTGGAATAAGTTAGAACGTTACGAACGCGCAGCAATGAAAAACAGCCTAAATGAACAGAAACTCTGCCCGATCAGTGCTTTTTATAGCGACTTGAATAAGTTGCCTGAAGCGATCAAAGAACGGGTAAAAGCCTTAGATGAGTATGAACTGGACTGGGTCACTAACGTAATGCAAGACGGTATCGACAATCACGAATTTACGGCCAACCAAGATGCGCGCGCCCTCGCCAGTTTATTTATTTTTAGCGGCAAGGGCGCTTTGTATCATGCGCGCTTACACGGAAAAAATTTGTTTCAACAAACAATGAAACAATTTGAGCGCCTCATAAAACCGAACACCTAGTGCAACAACCACGAGAAAAACTATGAGCACATCTTTATCTCCATTATTTCAACCTATTGAGTTAGGCCCACTGTCATTAAAAAACCGTATTGTGATGGCGCCGATGACCCGTACATTTTCACCCGGCGGCATACCCAATGATTTGGTCGTGGCTTATTACGAACGTCGCGCCGAAAATGAAGTCGGTTTAATTATTACTGAAGGCACCACCGTTAATCACAAAGCAGCCAATGGCTATCCTCGAGTACCTGCTTTTCATGGCACCGCCGCACTGGCAGGCTGGAAAAAAGTAGTGGATGCCGTACATGCTAAAGGCGGAAAAATTGCGCCTCAAATATGGCATGTAGGCTCGGTTCGTAAAGAAGGCGCTGATCCTGATCCTTCAGTACCAGGTTATAGTCCTTCTGGTCTGTTTATGCCAGGTAAGAAGAATGGTATCGCAATGTCTCAGCAAGATATCGACGACGTCGTTGCAGCGTTTGCACAAGCCGCCGCCGATGCCAAAGAGATCGGTTTTGACGCCGTCGAAGTGCATGGCGCTCATGGTTATTTAATTGACCAGTTCTTCTGGGAAGGGACTAACCAGCGCGAAGATAGTTATGGCGGCAGTTTGCTTGCCCGCACTAAATTTGCGGCTGAAATCATCAGTGCAATTCGTGCTCGTGTCGGTGCAGATTTTCCCATTATTTTCCGCTTTTCCCAGTGGAAGCAACAGGATTATGATGCACGATTAGCACAGACGCCTGAAGAGTTAACAGCATTCTTAACACCTTTAGTGGATGCAGGCGTGGATATATTCCATTGCAGCACACGTCGCTACTGGGAAAAAGAATTTGAAAACTCACCGATTGATGGTCATCTAAATTTAGCAGGCTGGACTAAGAAAATAACCGGTAAGCCGGTTATCACGGTAGGCAGCGTAGGTTTAAATACCAGCTTTGTCGGCGCAGAGCACGGTCTGCAAATGTCGGCTAAAGCGGGGATTGAAGCCCGCTCTATTACGGCACTTGCAGAACGGTTAGATAACAAAGAATTTGATTTAGTCGCCGTGGGGCGTGCTTTAATTCAAGACCCTACCTGGGCCATTAAAGTGCGCGATAATCGTTTAGCTGAATTGCAGGATTATTCGAAAGACAGCTTGATGCAGTTGGTGTAACGGCTTTCGATAAACCCATAAAAGATGCCCATCAAAGAGGCCCATGTATATGGGCTTCTTCGCTGATGATGCCAAACTCACGACGGTAGCGATCAAAACATCGCGCACCAGCATTAAGTCTCATCAAAGCGCCTTCGGCAATGGCTTGAGCAACGTCTGGGTTGCCGTCAACCAAACTGGCAATGACTTCTCTATTCCAGTCTCTTGAATGCCTAATATCAACCGTGGAGTGAATTTTAAAATAAAGGCTGCCTGACTTGGATATATTGAGTTTATCCAATGCTTTTGCTACCCAAATACTGCGAGTAGGAGCGGTTAATTCGACAGCACCCAGTGCACCCACAGAGTGGTACGCATACTGACGGTTGAACGCCGCTGCCAATAACAGGTTGCCCAGTGCAAGCGCTTCCCACACCGCACTGTCGGCAGTATTTTCGGAGATGTTGAGTTCACGAACGGTAGCATCCAGCATGGGGCCATGCATTCCTTGTTCCGTCCCCCGGCCCATTTCGTCCCAGTAGTTACGAGCCATTTCAAGCTTGGCCTGCACCGGCATTCCTATCTGTGTTAGGGCGACAAGATCATCAAAACCGGCTTCACCGGCTACTTCCTGCTGAATAAACCAACGCATTTGGTCTTCACTAACATGATCGGCTAACCAAGGGAAAAGCGGATCATTTTGGCCAGGTCCTGCTTCTCTTAAGTTTTCGAACCAGGTTAAAAAACCCGCAGTATCTGAAGGGGCTTTATTGGCTAGAGGGAGGATTTTTTGGCGTTCTTGTTCAAAAAAGTGAGTCTCTTTTTCAGTCATAACCCCGTTATGCTGTAACTTGGCTTGCCAATCGCTCTCTTGCTGAGGCGTTGTCGGTGCCATACGAGAATGACCATGACGCATCAATTCTTGATGAAACTGCTGATGAAATTGCTGATTATTGTGTTGATACATAGGACTGTCGCTCCTCCATTATCGCTACAAGCATTGTTGTATAACAAGCCACAGCGTTTGTATTGTCTAGGGAATACTAAGGGCTACTTGATCGTCACTACCAGACCCACCACGGCTAGCCGATCAACCGTTTGATAAGCTTGGCGCTGAAGTTCTTCACCAAAAACGTCGGGATCAATTTCTTCATAATGAATAACGTGCTTATCTTCTGATAACAGTGGTTTTACAGCTTGCCAAAAAGTGTCTATACCGTCGACGATAGCACTCGCCGTGTAAAGCACGAGTTTACCACCGGTCGTCAAGCGTGCCAGCGCTTGCTCAGCGATTCTAACGGATAAGGCCGCACCCAGTTGTTCTCCACCATGACGATATGTCCGTTCAGTATCATCGACCATGTAGGGAGGGTTAGAGATAACCAAATCAACATCACCTTCTATGCTACTCAAGATATCACTGTAAGTGGTCTCCACTCTGGCCGATATCCCGGCAATTTCGGCATTGATGCGGGCATAAGCAAGCGCTTGGGGATTGATGTCGGCCAAACACAGGTGCTCGACTCGATCTTTTAAGCAGAGCCCTCCCGCGCCACTGCCACACCCTACGTCGACCAATCTTGTTGCAGACGTTACGTGCTCACGCAACAGTTTGCCGTAGCGATAGGTGTCTGGGCCAAAAAATACGGCATTTTGATCTGTGGTTGGATAGCCGGAGTGCAGATAGAGATCATCAAAGAGTGTGGCGAAACGCAACTTCGAAATATATTGATCACCTTCTTTATTAAGCTCGCCCAAGTTTTTTAAATCGTTAAATATTTTTATGGGTAATACTTCAGGGGAAAAAGGTCGGTTCCAGCCAAACACATCACGCACGTTGCGAGCGATGAGACCTCGGCCTAGGATAGTATGATGTGACTCTGGCGTGATGGCAGTAAAGGCGTAATTTTCTTGTTTTAAGGTTTTGGCGATGGCGACGAGTGAGTCTACTGACATAATGTTCTTCTTTGAGGTCGTTTATGCTATCAACATTGAATAAAACGCATTGTTTTTATGATCGTATGGTTCAAGCATTTATCTATGACGATACGTGTTGAGCCTCCAGATTAGAAGGTCCAATTATGAATGGATAATTATGAATGGATAATTTAAGTACCTTAACATCTTTTAAACCTTTTAAACCTTTTAAACCTTTTGCTTTTAAGCTGCTCGTGCCAAAGCGTGTTTGGGATGTCATAAAGATAGTTTGAGATACACCTGATAATATTAACTCTTTACCCAACCAGCAGCCGAGGCCACACGAGTTAAAGTGCCAGGGATAACCAATAAAAACCAAATCCCACCGCCGCAGAAGCAATGACTTTACGACTCCAGCTAAAGACTCTTACTGATTTTTGTTGTAACTTTTTCTGCACTAGGCCAAAGCTTAATCCAAACGCGACCATTGATAATAAGACCCCTGCACTGAACAACACCAGATAACCCATGGCTTCTGAAAGGCTGGTTTGCATCATCGCTGGAATTAAAGCCAAAGCTGGAGCGCTTCCTGCGAGGCCATGTAAGAGGCCGATCATCACAGGGGTATGCGCTTCTTTTATTTGCTGTGGACTGCCTGGCTTTTGGTCATCATTATTTAAGTTATGCGTATCATGATTTATTGCATGATTAACCACGTGAAGATGAGTATGCTCTATTAAGCCCTGACTGTGCTCATGAGTATGTTTATTAAGTACAATTTTCTCTTTATGAAATTGCCAAAAAAAAGAAAGTCCTAAAACAATTAATAAAACCCCTACGCTAGACTCAGCAATCTGCTGTATTGCTTTTGGTAAAGCGACCCCTAAACCAAAAAATAATAACCCTAAAACAATCAGGACACTGCCATGACCCACCGCCCAATTAGCACTGAATTTTAAGGTACGACTTAAGCTAGGCTTACGATTACTTAACGCCGATACAGCCATAACATGGTCTGCATCTAAGGCGTGCAATAAGCCCAAGCCTAGACCTGTTATTAATAATGAAAGCATTTCGAGAGTCATTGTGAGATTACCTATACATTAGAATTCAATACCTTCTTGTGCTTTCACACCTTGCCGAAATGCGTGCTTATCATCTTGTACCGTAGAAATGGTATCGGCAATATCTTGTAACGGCACCGCCATTGTACGGCCAGTAATCATTACATTTTGCATTTTAGGCCGAGTTTGTAAGGCTCTAACAACGGGCTCGACATCAAGGTATTCATATTTGAACATGTAGCTCATTTCATCAAATAATAAGAAATCATAGCGCTCATCTTGCAATAACTTTTCCGCGAGAATCCATGCTTGTTGAGCAGCTGCGATATCTTGACTCTTATTTTGTGTCTCCCAAGTAAATCCATGCCCCATTACGTGCCAGTCGACCAGCGGATGCTCTTTAAAGAATTTCATTTCCCCCGTTTCGTTACGACCTTTAATGAACTGAATCACAGCGCATCTTCTACCATAACCCAGAGAACGAGCCATGGTGCCTAAAGCAGAACTACTCTTGCCTTTACCATTGCCCTTTAAAAGTATCAAAACCCCACGCACTTCTTGAGCTTGGGCAATTCTGTCGTCAATAATGGCTTTCTTCTTTGCCATGCGCTGCTGGTGCTTATCTTCGCGTTCACTCATGGGTATCACTCATTGGCCTTTACGGATCAGGTTCAGCCTGACTCAATCTAATTACAAGGTTTTAATGATTATTACTTTTTTACGTTAAGGATTATTCACATTAAAAAATAGTACTTTAAATAGATTTAAAATAAAAAACCATATTATCAGAATATGTAGGGGTTCTGTATTGACACAACTATCTATCAAGCAACTTTATTCATGTTGAACCTAATATGATGATCAAAGCGGTCAAAGGCATTCGCTAAACGCCAGAAGGCGAGTTTCCCAAACGTCATATCGAACCCTACTGCCAGCTCATTACTTTTTAAAGGTTAAAAATATGTGATCGAAAAATATTCATTATTGTCATAGCAAGGATTAATTTAAAAATCGATTCGTTGTTTTTTTAAAAGAAGAAACCAGCGCGCAAGGTGATCGCAATGTAAAAGCTTTTGCTCGTCATGATGAATATCGTCCTTGGTATAAAGCCGATACGGATATTATTCATATGATTTCACACTGCTATGCGGGTGAAATTAATGAAGCGATTGCGAACAGCGAAGCGGTGATTGCGAACAGCGATAAGAAAGGGCTTTCGATAGAGCGGGAGACGTTTATGTTAAAATAATTGCAAGCGAATTGATTGAAAGAGGCTTGGTAGCGGATAAGCAAGTCGCGGTTAAGACTCAATCAATCGGAGGATGATGGTGGTCATTTCATCAACTGACTCGCGAAATCCGTTTTTGGCCCATTGGCTAATCACGGCTTGAAAACCCGCTTCATTAAAAGTCAGTTTATAAGGTGTTTTAAAATCTAATACCTCACTAAATTTACGCAGCCTTTCAGGAGACACCGTTGCCAAAATACTCTTTATAGCGGGATGCAGTTCAAGGTCGTTCAGATAAGGGAGTTCTTTGGCGATTTTAAGCCGCCAGTGAATTAAGTCTGCCAGTGTCGGCGATTCGAGTGCAGAGAGCATCGCTAAACCTTCTTCAGCGACAGAATCGTTGGTATATTCAACGACAGATTCAACCGTATCGAAATGTCGATAAAAGGTGCTGCGTGAGACACCCGCTTCAGCTGTAATCTGTGAGATCGTAATTTCTTCAAATTTATACTTTTTAATCAGTAGACAAAAGGCTTCACTGATCGTTTTTTTTGAGAAGTCAATCTGGTTTTGCCGTGTCATTTAGGGGCTTCTATATTGAAAATTTTGATAGACAGTTTTGAAGCAACTGATCATATATACAATTTTTTAGTCAACAATACAGGCTAATGGCTGTGAATTCACCCATAAATGATACAGAGCCAGCCCTATCTGTAGCAGTTAGCGCATCGGCTATTTCGATCATAGTAGAGATTTGCTCTAATAGGTCGTGCGTCGTTCGGTGCTAAAACATCAACCCAATGATTACCAGCCACACAATGGCGGCTATCTTAAGTCGTTAGCTTACCCAATAATAATGCAGGCTTTAACGGTAGGTATTTAAAAAATCACTTGGACATCGCATCAATAGACGAGTACGACGATGATTTGAGTTTTATTGATGGAGATAAACTTGAATTATTAAATACTAAATTAGATATCACGTTAGATGTTAAATAAGAGAGCTAATTATTGATTTTCAATAACTTAAAAAAATATTATCAAGAGCCCTTACTGCATTTTTTGGTGCTAGGCCTAGTATTGTATTCTTTAGTAGATGTATTTTCTGAGTCGCCTTCTCGTGACAATTATGGCATTGATGTCAATACCTCAATCATGGTTAGGTTTCTACAGTTTCAAAATAAAGCCTTTAATGCAAAACTAGCCGAACAAAAATGGAAAAGTTTAGACGAATCTGAAAAGCAAAATTTAGTAACGGATTATATACGTGAAGAAGTAATGTATCGTGAGGCTCTTAATATGAGTTTGGATTTAGATGATCAGATTATTCGCAACCGCTTGATTCAAAAAATAGAGTTCATCAATAGTGGATTTACCTCATCCATGGTAGGTATTGATCAAAAGATTCTAAGTGATTATTTTAATGAGAACATACCTTATTATAGGATCGAAGGATCCATAACGTTTAGCCATGTTTTTTTTGATAAAGACCTAGTTCAGGATGAAGGTCAACATGAAAAGAAAGTACAAAAGACTTTGCTAGAGTTGAATGAGAATTCCGTTCCTTTTGAACAAGCTTCGCAGTTTGGTCAACGGTTCTTTTTTCATCGTAACTATGTAGATCGAACCCAGAATTTTGTGACCAGTCACTTCGGTTTACCTTTCAGTCAGAAAGTGTTCACCCTTCAACCCAGTAATGCTTGGTATGGGCCTATTAAGTCTAAGTATGGTTCGCACCTGGTGATGATAAAAAATAATCAGCCTGAAAGAATCCCCAGCCTAGTCGAAGTAGCACCGCAGGTATTACAAGACCTCAAACGTGTTCAGCAGAATGCGTTAAAAACTGGGTCACTTAACATAATGATCAATAAGTACACTATTAATAACAAACTTGAAATAAACGATACTGATACGGGCGAGCATGATGCCAGTATTGATTAAAATAGTACTCTCACTATTACTACTGTTTTTTGTGCCTGCACAAATCATGGCCCACGAAGGTCGCCCCGTTTATATTCAAGTGAATGAGCAAGAGATAGGTATCGTACAGCTACGCTGGAAAATCCCTCCTGTTATGGCTAATGGACAAGAACCCACCATTTCTTTACTGGGTGGGTGTCAGCGCCTCAGATCTAGTGGCTACCTTAATGATAAGAATAGTTCACTCAATCTGTTAAGCGGGCATCACCAATATCAGTGTCTAAAGAATAACAGTGCTATGCGTATTGTCCTGAATTATCCTGACAATAATCCTGTGTTATCTAGCTTAATAAAATTTCAAAAATATGATGGTGTGTCTTTCAGCTTATTTAATGGCCCTGATACCTTGACTATTGTATTACCTGAAAAAATGTCTCTCATAAGAGTAGCGCAGCAATATATACAAGGTGGCTTTTTACACATTTTGTCGGGGCTTGATCACTTATTATTTGTTGCATGTTTAATTCTAATCGTGAGCGGAAAACGTAAACTGGTATTAACCATTACCGGGTTTACTCTCGGGCACTCAATTACATTAAGTTTAGCGAGCCTTGGGTTTGTTAATGTACACATTAATGTGGTGGAGGTACTAATTGCGTTAAGTATAGTGATGCTAATCGTTGAAATCACCAAGGCCGTCTTGGGGAATCCTTCGCAAAGTTTAATTTGGCGTTATCCCATAATCGTTTCACTGGGATTTGGATTATTGCATGGTTTTGGTTTTGCCGGTGCGTTAGCAGACTTAGGTTTGCCGGTAAGCATGAAAATATCTGCGTTAGCTTTTTTTAATATAGGCGTAGAACTAGGGCAACTGGCTTTTATTGCCGTGGTATTAGGGCTTATCCGCTTAACTTCTTATGCGTCTATCAGTGAAGGCCGTATACCTCTCTCTATGATTTTCTTATATGCCATAGGTTCATTAAGTGGTTACTGGTTTATAGAGAGAAGCCTAAACATGTTTGTTTAATATTATAAAAATCTTAGTTTAATTAATCTAACGATGTGCATACAGATGATGCCTATACTGAATCATCTTTTTGCTTATTAACTTTCATGAAAGTGAAAAGGAAAGTGAAATGATAAAAATAAAATTCACATTACCGCTGCTATTATGCCTAGCCAGCAATGTCGCCAGTGCCAGTGAGTCTACAAGCAGTGAGGCGACAAATTTATACTGGGGCGACACACACCTACATACATCCTATTCATTTGATGCATTTTTAAATAAAAATCAGTCAGCTGATCCAGACACAGCCTATCGCTGGGCTAAAGGCTTACCGGTTATTCATCCTTATACGCGAGCCCGTGTGCAAATAAAACAGCCGTTGGATTTTTTAGTGGTATCCGATCATGCCGAGGGCATGGGGGTAATAAGGGCGATCGCTACAGAAACAGAAGAATATGGTGATGAAGGCGTTATTAAAAGTATCATTCGCTGGTTCACCATTAAAGTTATTCGCTTTGTATTCGATGGGGGCGAAGGCGACGGTCTTTCTTTGTTTAATGAAGTATTGCCAGAAAAAGCCCAGCGACCCGGCACCAATCCCGTCCAAGATCCTGCTAACCATGTTTATAATAACTTAGGCAATATGATTCCCACTGAAGTGACAGCCTGGGGAGAAATTGTTGATGCCGCCGAGCGCCATAATCAATCCGGTAAATTCACAGCGTTGATTGGTTGGGAGTGGAGTTCAGTCCCTACGGGTGCCAACTTACACCGAGTGGTTATTTCCCCTAATGGCAGCGATAAAGCCAAACAATACATTCCATTTGGGTCTGATCAAAGTCAGTACCCAGAAGATTTATGGGTGTGGCTAGATAAAACTAGCCAAGAAACCGGCAGTGAATTTATTGCCATTCCCCATAACTCGAATATTAGTAAGGGCTATATGTTTCCTGAGGTGACGTTAAAAGGGCAGCCAATTACCGTTGACTATGCGCAAACTCGAATGATGTGGGAGCCCGTAGTAGAGGTAACGCAAATTAAAGGAGACAGCGAAACTCATCCAACAGTTTCTCCTAATGATGAATTTTCTGACTTTGAAAGCTACGGTTTTTATTTACAAAAAACACCCGAGGAAGCTAAGTTTAGTGAAGGAGATTATGTGCGCTCAGGATTAAAGCGCGGATTAGAAATAGAGGAAGAAATAGGGGTGAATCCTTATAAATTTGGTGTGATTGGAAGTACTGACTCTCACACAGGATTGTCCAGCGCTGAAGAAAATAATTTCTGGGGTAAGTTTGCTCATGATTCCACCCCAGAGACTAAGCGTAAAGGTATTATCGGTGGCACGAACACGACTGGTTGGAATATGTCGGTCGGTGGCTTAGCCGCGGTGTGGAGTGATGATAATACGCGCCAAAGTATTTATTCCGCGTTTAAACGTCGAGAAGTTTATGCCACCACAGGTCCTCGTATACAGGTGCGTCTTTTTGGCGGTTGGGGGTTCGATCAAAAAGCGCTTCATAGCGAAAGTATGGCGCAATACGGCTATAAACAAGGCGTGCCAATGGGAGGTGACTTAGCCGGTACTACCGATGAAAATAGTAAAATTCAATTTTTAATTCGGGCTACCAAAGACCCATTAGGTGCAAACCTTGATCGTGTTCAAGTTGTAAAGGGTTGGTTGGACAGTGCTGGGATAAGCCATGAAAAAGTGTTTAACGTCGCCTGGTCGGGCGACCGTACTCTTAACAATGAAAAGTTATCAGCGGTAGGTGATACCGTGAGTCGTGTGGATGGTTCAGTTAAAAATACCATTGGCAGTATTGAATTATCCACAATATGGGTAGACCCAAGTTTTAATCACAAGCAGCGAGCATTTTATTATGTGCGGGTATTGCAAATTCCCACTGCGCGCCATTCTTTATACGATGCCATTGCCTTGCAAATTGATGCACCCAGTGAAGGGCCTGCGGTGATTCAAGAACGGGCTTATACGTCTGCTATCTGGTATACGCCATAAAATTGACTTTAGATGAGCAGCAATAAGTGACTAATACTGCTCATTCATCAAGAAATGATACAGAGCCAGCCCTATCTGTAGCAGTTAGCCCGCCTGCTATTTCGATCATAGTAAAGTTCTGCTCTAATAGGTTATGCGTCGTTTAGTAAAATAATAACAGAGTGAGCCTGTCGAAATGCATTTACCCCATAAGTCAAAAGGACAATACAAGATCTTTAATCTGCAAGGGAAAAAAGCGCTGGTGATCACGACCAGTCAATTCACCCTTGATACGATTGACAAAAAAACAGGTGAAATTACAAAAGTGGGTAAAGCGACGGGAGTTTATGCCTCTGAATTCACCGAACCTTATTACACATTCTTAGATGCGCAGATGGATGTGGATCTTGCGAGCATTAAAGGGGGTCAAATTCCTATTGAAAAACTTTCTTTAATGCCAATGGTTAGAACTGAACTTGATATTCGATTTTTGAATGATGTTAAATTCGTACAAAAGACTCAAGAATCTAAAGCCATCAGCGATCTCAATTTCAGTGATTACGACATTGTGTTTTTGGCCGGTGGCTGGGGTGCTGCTTATGACATGGTTCAGTCCGACACTTTGTCTACCAAAATAAGCGAAGCGTATGCCGCTAAAGTGATTCTTGGCGCGGTTTGTCATGGCCCTCTAGGGTTTATTGGTGCGAAGAAACCCGATGGTTCACCACTGGTTGAAGGTGTTAACGTGACTGGGGTGACTAATAAACAATTGAAACAACTCATGGTTGGAAAAACACCTAAACATCCTGAAACGGAACTGATTAATGCCAATGCTAATTACAAAAGTAAAAGTAGCTTGATCGATATGTTTTGTACTCATGTAGAAGTGGATAAAGAACATTTAATCGTTACCGGCCAAAATCAAAAAGCCTGTATAGAAACAGCTCAAGAAGCACTCGAGTTACTTCTACAAAGATGAAAAACTTTATTAACATAATTTAAGTGAGTTGATGTTAACTCTCAATACGCCTTATCTGTTGGGAATTTGATTGAAATCATCGTTGGATTCCTTACGATTTTTAAAAATATTGGACGTTTATGAATACTCAAAATTTAAATGGAAAACTAGCGGTTATTACGGGTGGCAGCAGCGGCATTGGTCTCGCGATTGCTGAAGCTCTTGCAAAAAAAGGCGCACAGATTTTAATTGTGGCTCGTAATAAAGCTAAGTTGGCCGCTGCTGCAGAAAAACTATCGAGCCACAGCGCGCTAACCATTGAAACCTTAAGCGCCGATATCAGCCTATTAGAGGATGTTAAACGCATCTCTGAAAAAGTCAGCACGCTAGCACCCTGCGCAGATATTATTGTTAATAATGCCGGTATTGTCAGTGCGGGCTATCTAATTGATACCCCACTAGAAGAGTGGGAGCGTTTATACAATATAAACGTACGTGGTTTAGTGGGGTTATTGCAACAACTAGCACCGGCCATGGAAACGCAAGGGTTGCAAGATCAACAACCTCGTCACATCGTCAACATTGCTTCTGCAGCCGGCATATTGGCGGTTCCAGGCATGTCAGCATACAGCGCAACTAAAGCAGCCGTTATTTCCTTAAGTAACTGCCTGCGCAATGAATTGGCGCCTGCCAAAATTGGCGTGACCACAGTATGCCCTACCTATGTGCGCACACCCATTGCTGAAACTGTTAAACTTTTTGGCCGCATGGATACACCCAAAACACACAAGCGGGTATCGAAAGGGTTTGCTAATGCAAAGCTAACCGGCAACGACATTGCACGCGAAACATTAAAGGCTATCAATAAAAACAAGGGCTTGGTAGTACTCGGTAATGACGGAAAACTAGGGGATATTATGCAGCGCATTTCTCGCAATATTTTTAGTAATCAAATGGCTAAAATGACTCTGAAAAATCACCATAAAAGCCCATCAAATAAATAAAAATATTAATAAAACAATCACGTTAATTTGGAAATGTTATGACGCACTATGTAGAACCTACTCCACAAAATTTGATGGAGTTTGTTAAAAAACCATCATCAGCTTCATCCATCGTCATGATTAATTTATTGCGCTTTCGAGATCAGGCCGATTATAGTGGCACAGCAAAAGAAGGCGTATCCTGCAGTGGCGCACGAGCTTATGATAATTATGGTAAAGCCATCATTCCACTATTACTTGAGGTAGGAGGCTACCCAATTTGGCGAGGCCGAGTCAATACAGCATTGATAGGTCCTTCTGATGAACAGTGGGATCAGGCAATTTTGGTATACTACCCATCACGCCAAGCATTTATTAATATGATCAAAACTCAAGACTATAGCGACAACCTTGTTCACCGAGATGCTGGTCTGTTAGATTCTAGGTTAATTGAAACGCACCCTTCTTTTTTACCCGTAACAGTTTTAAAGGTTATTGGTCTTATCCATCGCATTAAAGGCAAGTTTAAATCTCGCCAGCTCAGCGAGACCTTTAAAAAGATGGGATTTTCTGATTCGGATGGATAAATGAAAAAGAATATTATGCCATAGGTTTTAAAGGCAGTTTCTAATGATTTGATTCGTGCTGTAAAGCGACAAGTGTATTTAGTGCAGAGGACACTAGAGTCAGGATATATTTCAAGCAATAGATTCTGAAATGTCCTCACGCCTTGTTATGTTACAGGACTTTTCAAAATACGATAATTATCCCTCAACTCAACTTTATAATTTTCGTTTTCCAGCTCAAGATTAGCTCTGTGCCATTGATAAGGACATCACAAATAAGTTGTCACTCGCATTGGTCACTATTGAAACGGCTAAAGAATTTATAACGCAAGTGACAACGCTGTTGGATCAGTATTGGTTCCAAGGTACCACGCCGGTTTTAATTGACATTTCGATTAATAAAAATTGTCTAAAATCTTTGAACTTTTAACTAAGCTTGGTCACTATTTCGATCTATGATTAATTTTGAGGGCGAGTGGTATTGGGGTATTGGGGTATTGGGGTATTGGGGTATTGGGGTATTGGGGTATTGGGGTATTGATCGTCTGGATTATTTAGAACAGCGATTGATGGGCCTCGGCTTGACTCATGATAAAGATTATAGAGATATTAAAATATTTTTCTTAACATTCTGCTTGGATCATGGCTTTGAACAATATTAAACAGTTGATGTAGCGTGACTGCTATTCTATTTCAACCCTTTCTGTATTATTGATAAATTCGCCACTACATCGAAGATTGCCATAAACATACCAGTGCACTAATGCTTACAAGCTTTACTTTTTCTGTTTATTATTTTCTATTAATGAAATGAAATTTTTATCCTTGGCGAATTCATTCAGTTTAAATTTTTACACGATCCTGAAATTTTTCGTCTTAGATACGACACGTATTTCTTGCACAGCTTTATGGTGCTAACGCTCAGCGTAGAATATTTCTGCTGTTTCATCCCATACCCTCAAACGAGAATAATTTTTATAAAGCAAAAAAAGCTCCTAATTCACAGCTAAGTGATAGGAGCTTTTAAAAATACAGTACTCTAACCTATACTTTAGAACGGAATATCGTCATCAAAACTGTCAAAGTTATTCGCCGGTTGAGGCGCGGCTTGAGGCTGCGGAGCTGGATGACTTTGAGGTTGAGCATAACCACCTTGCTGAGGCGCGGCTTGTTGAGGAGCAAATCCACCTTGCGCTGGCTGCTGTGCTGGTCTCTGTGCAGGTTGGCCTTGAGGTTGGGAATAGCCACCTTGCTGAGGTTGTTGTACCGGACGCTGTTGGGGTTGCTGACCTTGAGGAGAAAAACCGCCTTGCTGCGGTTGTTGAGCTGGCTGCTGACCCTGAGGAGCAAAACCACCTTGAGGCTGGCCCATTGCGGCTGAAGGAGATTGAGCCATAGGCGCGGTATTAGCGAAACCGCCATTAGCACCCATACCCGCATCTTGGCGACCATCAAGCATCATCATGTCGTTAACAACGATTTCGGTTGAGTAGCGTTTGATGCCATCTTTTTCATATTCATTAGTCTTTAACTTACCTTCAAAATAAGCCTTAGAACCTTTTTTCAAGTATTGCCCGACAATCTCAGCTAACTTGCCAAACGCTGTCATGCGGTGCCATTCAGTTCTTTCAACTTTTTGGCCCGAGCTTTTATCGTTATAGCTTTCATCTGTTGCTACGCTAACGGTAACGACCGCATTACCATTTGGCAAAAATTTCATTTCTGGATCACGCCCTAGCGTGCCAATAATCTGTACTTTGTTTACACTGCGGCCCATTTTATTCTCCCAATGAGTTGACTGCTGCCATCGCTTGTTGATAATCAAAAACGCTGGCGTCTACTTTTAAATATATGGTGTGCTCTTCAGCTATTAAAATAGCATCGGCAACGCCTCTAAGATTGATTAGGGTATCAAGATAAAGCGAACTATTATCTTTGCTATTACCCTGGTTTAGAATGTCTACACGCACACTATTAAGGTGTGCCGGTTTTGGTGTCACGATAACCAATAATGCCCATGCAAAAACAACTGCCGCCAGTATAAGGAATAGTCCTTCAATACCGAAGTGATTATTTAACCAGCCACCGATTAACCCCCCGGCGAAAGCACCCAAAAACTGCAAGGTTGAATAGACACCCATCGCACTGCCCTTTGCACCAGCAGGCGCTACCTTGCTTAACCAAGATGGCAGAGTAGCCTCCATAATATTGAATGCCCAAAAGAAGACGCCTAGCGCGACGGCCCAAGCCCAAACACCTGCAGCCTGTGACATTAAAACAAGGGCGAGAATCATAATACCTAACGCAATAATCACAATCCCTTTCATTTGCTTTTTCTTTTCGGCAATAATAACAAATGGAACCATTAACACAAACGCAACTAATAACACCGGTAAGTAAAGCCAAGCATGCTGATCAAGCGTTAACCCTGCAAGCACCAGCTGTGGCGGAATAGAGACAAACATAGCAACCATTAAGGCATGCAGTATGAATATGCCGATATTCAGTGGCCACAACTCACCATTGCCAAGTTGTTTAAACACTTCGCTAACAATCGCACTTCCGTCACGGTGTTTTTTACGGGCGGGGGTCGGCACTAAGCAGAGCATGAGTACTATACCCCCTAACGATAAAATACCCGTGACGACAAAGATTAACTGCAAGCCCCCGAAGTGAACCAATACCGGCCCTAATACTAAGGCGACGGAGAACGACAGTCCGATGGATGCGCCGATTGAGGCCATCGCTTTCATTCGGTGCTCTTCACGAGTCAAATCCGACACCAGCGCCATCACCGCGCTAGCGATAGCACCACAACCCTGTAAAAAGCGTCCAAAAATAATGCCATAAATTGTATCGGCATTGGCTGCGACAAAACTGCCCAAGGCAAATATTAATAGGCCGATAACGATAATCGGTTTACGGCCAAAGTAATCAGACAATGCACCCGCAGGAATTTGCAATAACGCCTGACTTAAGCCGTAAGCGCCTATTGCTAGACCCAATAATTCTGGAGTGGCACCTTCAAAATCTGCACCAGCAATTGCCATTACAGGCAAAACCATGAATAAGCCTAACATACGTAACGCGTACAAAGAGGCTAGGGAGGCAATAGCACGCTTTTCTGTGCCTGATATATTAGACGCTGTGGACATTAGAGATAATTGCAAAAAAATGAAAGTACTATTCTAGCAGATTAAATCCCACGTTCCGCACTATAATTTATTCAATGACCTGCACAATCACCTCTAGCATAACCATGGGAAGTACCTATTTCACTCTACTTGCAGGCTTTCATAATCGGTACTAACGTATCGTAGATACCTATCTTATTTATCTAAAAGTGTGAGCTTCCTCACGATATTGATATGGCAATTTATGTCGTATGGCGTAAAATTATTTGATTGGGGCCGGACGCCTCACAATATTTACAAGGATAGTAATATGGACAATTCGATTCAGCGCCGCATCATTCTCTTCGGCCAGCAAAACCTTCAAAACTCTATCTTAATTGGTTTTATTCACCAACGAACGAACATCGACTGTCAATTGATCAGCACGCCTGAATGGCAGACAGATTGGAATTCTTTTGAAGGTCAAACACTGGCCCTAATTGATGCCGACTCTGCCCGCACAGAACGTCTACAAGATTTATTAGACCAAATCTTCGATCAAAACAAAGATATCCAAGTCGCTTTTTTCAATACTCATAATGCTAGCTCAATTGAACGTTTGA
>JBNMOT010000011.1:0-43988 GCA_051275515.1 Oleispira sp.
CATAGGTGCTATATCTTTTGCTATTTGGGTGGCACTAAAAAATGCATAACAAAGCAAATCACTGCCGCTTCGCTCGGACGCACTTCGTGCGCCCGTGTTTGCGGCGTTATTTTCCAAGGAAGGTTATGAGTAAACTATTTAGTATCATATTTTTATCTGTACTATCTATATCCGCTTTAGGCAAAGAGTATAAGTGTGGAAACGCTGTCTTTAATATTGAAACTGTCGGCGAATACGAAAGCTCTAGGCTTCATATACAAGCAAAGAGTAATGGGCGAGAGACTTCTTTATGGAAACACAGTATTGATTACACTAATTTTTCATGCGTAAAGAATAAGAGGAGTCAATTTAAAGCTCTTATCAATGCTCGCTGTGGTGGGACTGGGTGTTCCGAATCAAGCTACACCATTATAGATCCCAGAACCCTAATGGTGGAATTAGTGCCTTTTCTAGGGCGCGATAATTTAAAGATAACAGAAGAAATTTTGGGTCTAGAAATCCCGAAAATAAAATAACAAATAGTTGGTGAGCGCCCCTGCGAGGCTGGGACGGTTACACTTCGCTCGTTCCTCGCTGCGTTTCACCGCCCCACAACAAAAGCGTTATGGTGATTTATGAATATTTTTAGTCGAATTATGAGAAATGCCCAAGTGGTCAACGGGCTGAAAAAGAAATATTACAATATCACCTCTACGGTAGGTGTTTTAGCTGTAGCTGTAGCATTGTCGATAATGGTTGCCCTACCAAAGATCATTGCACCATTGCTCGGGATAGACCTAGATGCAGATTATAATTTAGAAGGTCAGTTATTGGCTATTAGCATTATCTTCTTATTAGGAATAACTTATCTTATTTTGTGTTTATACATAGGGCTTGTGCTTACAGCAGGTTTATTTTCTTTAATAATGTTTAAACTTGAAAAACTATCGAAGCAAGAAGCTATTAATTATGCCCTTTACTCAGACTATCCAGAATACTGGTTTAGAGAGAAACCATAACAATTAGTTGGTGTACGCACCTTCGGTGCTGGGACGGCTACTCTTCGCTCGTACCTCGCTGCGTTCGCCGCCCCACAACAAAAGCGTTAAGCATCAATATCAGGAGTCGCAATAGATTGCCGAACTGGAATTTTTATCAAACAAACATTAATGATCAGATTTCTTCTGTCTACTTGAATCTAGATGCCAAAGAAGACTGTGAGACTGATAGTTTTGACACTCTAGTTTGGCTATTTATTAAGCTTAGAATAGATCGTGAAGACGGGCTGAGTCATGATGATGAGTTTGATGCGCTTTGTGCTTATGAGGATGACATAGACAAGCATGTCGATGAATCTAAAACAAAATTTGTCGGTCGAGTTACAACGCAAGGTATGAGACAGTTCTACTTCTATACCTCAGATTTAGAATCATTTAAGGCTGAGATAGATTGTGCTTCCGCAAAAAATAAAGAGTATCTCTATCAAACTGGAAGCAAGAAAGACCTAGGTTGGGTGCAGAATGACAACGTAATTTATCCGGGAAAGTATGGGTTAGATCAAATTTCCTCTAGGATAGAAAATGCTTAACAAGTGCATCATGTCGCCACTTCGTGGCTGGGACGGCTTAAACTTCGCTCGTTCCTCGCTACGTATAACCCGCCCCATATGCAAAGCGTTAGCTTAAAATTCAGTCTTAACTTATTAGTATAAATAGAGATTTATAATGAATGATGATATTGAAGTCGATGAACATCGAGAGAAAATGAGAAAAGAGTTCGCGGAATTCTCGAAGAAAACGGCACAAAGGCCTTTCCATAGAAATATAACAGCCAAATTAATTTCAGAATTGTCAGATAAAGAAATTGAAACGACAATGTACGACATTGTATGGGCGGCAAATTCTAATTTAGACCAGCTTCTCAACTACCTTCCTAGAGGTTACTCTTTAGTTTATTTTACAATGGTTCTTGAAAATGAAGTATCAAATGGTGGCTTCAATCAATTGTTTCATAATAAGCCACAAAACTTTGTCGATATGACAATTAAATGTTATGAGTTTCTAGGACTGAAAAATGTAATAGAAGTAATCAATAATGCCAGCTTTATCCATAAAAAAGAATTTGCTAAAAAGAAAGTGCTTTGGTTAAAGCACACTATTGAAGCATTTATGAAAAGCTATGAGTTTTCATCCCTTGATGACACATCTGAAAAAATGTGGTCACTTAGTGATGAGATAAGAATAAAAAGGATAGAGTACATAAGAGCTAACCCTGAAGATTTCATTGGGGATTATCAGGACTTATATGATACAGCCAAAAGCTAACAAAATGTTGGTGAATAGCACCTTCGGCGCTGGGACGGTTACTCTTCGTTCGTTCCTCACTACGCTTCACCGCCCCACAACAAAAGCGTTAGGCGCAAAAGGAGATGCAAATTTTGAATTTAATTTTAAGAATACTTCCTTTCCTTATAGGGTTAGGTGTTGCGTATATTGTTGGAACAAATATTATACATTTAGATAAGGCTACAAAGTTTGTTGTTTCTTCGATATCAATATTGTTAATGAGTTATTTTTTTATTCGCTACAACATATGGATGATGAAAAGAACTGGAGAAATCACGGAGGAAAAATCACTTTCACCACAGCCTCTAGGCCATGTTCTAGTTGTGATAGGTGCATTGTGTTTAGGCTACGCCTTTGTTGAAAACAATAAAATACTTATGTTGATTTCATTAGGCTTTATCGCTTATGCGGATACTCTATTAACAAAAACAAAAACAAAAACAAAAACAAAAACAAAAACAAAAACAAAAACAAAAACAAAGTCAATTAGTACCAAGAATGCAAAAGTTTCAAGCAACAATAAATTAGATCCAAAGGAAGACGCTCTCTTTCGAGCAATTAACAACCAAAAAACTGAAGATCCACTTGTAGGTTTAAAAATTGGCAGTAATGAAGTAACACAAAGACTACTTGAAGCCTTGAAAAATGAAAAAGGTGTACATGTAGAATCTTTGCTCGCCATTATAGGTTCGTTGGCTGGCTATTCATGTCATGTAGCGTGTAGAGAAGAATTGGTTGCCTCAGCTAAAATGACGGAAAAAGAAGCATTTAAAATTTTTGGCTGTAAAGATGGCAAAAACTATTATTTCGGAGATTTTCCTAATAAACCTCTAGCCGAAGATAAATATTCTGTTTGGTCTCTAGTGGCAGGAACTACTCAACATCTCGGTGGTGAGTTGTATGATATCAAGTCTACGTTTTCTAATAGTATAGGTGCCATGGGTAGTGAGCATTTTGGTATTCCTCAAGTACCTGCGCAACATAGACCAAACGATATTCCGTTGAACTATGTTAAAAGCCTTTGGCCTGCTTTGCTACCCATAATGGATAAGTTTTGCGCCCGCCCGATGGAAAGGCCAATTTTACTCGGGTTAGTTGCGCAAAAAGCAATAGAAATGGGCAAAGAGGTTATACCTCCTGCAATTGCTGCAAAATTGATAATGGAGTGTGCTGTACCAATGTCTAAAATTGGACCGGAATGGCTAGCCTAACCAGAAGCTCAAACGGACAAAATATGCTGTCATCTTTTTTGCAAAAACACGCAAAAAAACTGCCAACAAATTTTGCCGCATAGCTAGGCGTTAACTGAATTTGAATAAGGAGAGAAAAATGAAATCATTAGTAAAAAATGCAGTATTAGTTTCAATCGTTACGTTGTCAGGGTGTACAACATTCACTGATTTCACTGAAACAGGAGATCTATTAGCTGATCCACGGCTTAAAGATTGTGATTTTAAAATTTACACTACATCTCCAAAAAAAGAATTTTATGAACTTGGTGTTATTGATCTAAAGCCCGTCTTCTGTGTTGTTAATTGTCCCGATAAAGCATCAAATGTGAAAAAGATAGTTCAAGAAGAAGTATGTGCAGCCGGAGGCAATGCCATATTGTTATGGGAGGCAAATGGAATGGGCTCTTATACAAAAACTACTGTTATTAAAGTTAAAGAATGAGCCTGTTAACAAGGCCAAGCAACATCAGTCGCTGCGCTCCTTGGACAGCCTTGCCGTCGTGCCTTTTGTGCATGGCTTCGCCATTGTCGTACAAAATTCACAACAGCAAGTCTGCCGTTGTTGGCGGCGTTAACTATAAGATTCAAAAACCACAATAGAGTAAATGTAGATGAAAAAAATATTGTTCCTTACAACAATGATTTTGGCGGTAAGCACTTTAGCTGGCTGCGCGGGATATAATACTAAGTATCAACAAATAGGAAAATATAGAGCTCCGGCAACCGCTAGTGACTCTAAGATCAATCCCAAAGATATCCCTGTTTTTATACAAGAGTATCCCGAAGGCTTTGCTTATAACGACGGGGTGATAGGGATTGTTGATGGGTACAAAGGATATGAAATCTTTGGCGAAGTAAAGATCGAACAACACGGCCCAAACACGCCACTATTTATGTTATCGATTTTTACAATAGTAGGCCCTATGTTAATGATGAACCCTGGAGACCTAAAACCGGATGAAGCCATTTTAATGATGCAACACAAAGCGAGCGAGATGGGAGGTAATGCTATAATCGGCGCGAAAATACCACACGAAGACGATCGTATAGGTCGAGCTTCAGGAATTGTTGTCTATATACCAAAAAATAGTTAACAAATGCTTGTTTTGGACGCACGCCTCGCGTGCGCCCAAAAAGCAGGCGTTATATGTAAAAAGGAATAATTGTTGGAAAATATTGATTTCACAAAGTACAGCTATGAAGAGCTACTTGGTTGCCAGAGAAATATAGATAGATATCGATACCCAGATCGTGCCAAGAAAATAGATCTATTAGTCCATGATAAGGCTAAAAATCTTCCACCTCAAAAAGTCACATTGGCCAATGAAAACGGTGACATCGCATCAGTTAAAACTGGTAGAGCCCCATCGCTGGGTCAGGGGTTAAGTGAATTAATCGGTGGGACTATATTTGGAATAGTGTGGGTTAGTTCTACTAATAGTGTAGAAACACCGCAATATTTTGGTCTTATTGGTTACTTTGTAATTGTCTCTTCGATTATTGGTGGTTCATATCATATTTACAATGCACTAGCTAAGAATCGTTTCTCTGCACAGGATATTGTATCGCCAGAAAAAGAACCTGACCCATTGAATAAAATTTTAGGTTTTGAATCTGAAGTTACTGGTGCAAGTTATTGCACAAGCTGCGGGAATAAAAATAGTGGAAATTTTAACTATTGCCCTAAATGTGGTGAAAAGCTTACTTAACCCACATATAACAAGTCGCTGAAAAGTGACGCAAAAAACGCGCACTTTAGCGAGGCGTTATGAAGGCTTATTTAGAGAAACAGTCATGAATAAAATAGCAATTTTTTTACTCCTATTTGCCACTTCCCATAGTGCTTATTCGGAATCTGATACGTTTTTTCATTCTGGAACTATTGCAGATGCTTATATTGAAGAAGATTTACCTGAATTTTTAGAAAAATTTAGAGAAGTGCTTAATACTTCTAATCTTGTCATTGAACTGGTTCAAAGAGGCGAATATTCTACTATTCATGGTTCACATTTTTCAGAAAACCTACAAAAGAAGATAACAAAGGGGGCTCTAGAGAAATCATTCAAGAGTACGCTGGTTCAAATCGGAAAAATTACAAAATTTAAGCCTATGCAGTGGTATTTTCGAACTGGCATTGACGATGACGTTGAATATCTTAAGTCTATAAAAATTGTTGAGCACGAGTATATGACGCTTAGCTATGAACTAGTTTTTGATAAGAATAATGCTCCACCAAAAATGATTGGCATACTTGTTAATGAGTATATTTCACCTAATAAGAACAATCAGAGTTAAGTGGGTAATATTCATAACAATACGCTGAAATGCGTTCCGGCCAAAAAACGGCCTCCACAGGACGTGCTAAACGCACGCCTTTTAGCTAAGCGTTATGCAGTAAAAATTTTATACGTTATTATTAAAATTATAGAATCGGTGAGTTTAAAGAGCAAAATATGAGCTATGCATGGAATGCAATTAAAGGGACACTTACTTGCGATAATGGAGTCATTCTTATTAGTCTTCCTGTTCCTCCTGGTGATGATGGCGTTTATGAACTTAGGTATCAAAATAAGGTTTGTTCTGTCGTTATTGAGAGGCGTGAAATTGATGGTTCAATTTTTACAATAATTAAATCTCTTGGAAAACCAATTTATTATCCTGTAGCTGGTGCTGGTTTATTTAGAGTGAACCCTTATGAATTCGAATCCTTAAGGGAGGAAAAGTTTATGGCATATCTTGTAATTGATCCTATTAAATATATAAGTCCAAAAGGTAGCGTTGTTTGTCTTTCAACTGAATTTAAAAAACGCTTAGGTTGGATTTCTTGGATCAAACATTGTTTTCTAAAATGATACTTCATGCGGAATATACAGATTGATATTCAAGACAAAATGATAATGCATAACAAAAAGTTGGTGTTCGCACCTGCGGTGCTGGGACGGTGAAACTGCGCTCGTTCCTCACTACGTTTCACCGCCCCACAACAAAAGCGTTAGGCATATGAAGAGATGAAGTCATACTTTCTACTGGTATCTATTCTTTATTTATTAGCTGGCACACTGGCCAATGTCGTGCTCGCGAAGCTGAATATAGGTAGTAGTGGGCTAATAGCTTTATTGGCTTCAGCCTTAGCTTTTGGAGCCCATATTTATATGGAAGGCATGATCATTACAGATGACTATGAATCAAAAATAACGTTTAAAGATCACCTGTCAGATTCAAAGTATTGTGGTTTTATCGGTGCCTTAGTATTTATACCTTCTGTTATTATTGGTGCTGGTTGGAGTTTGTTGGTAAATAATTCATTAATAGCAGGGCTAGTTATTGTGCTAATTGGTGCTCTTATCGGTTGGGTAGGTTGGCGGTATGCAAATGCCTAACAAGGCAAAGCACTGCCGCTACGCTCGGACGCACTTCGTGCGCCCGTGTTTGCGGCGTTAAAGTCCTATGGAAAATTAGTGATATTCAAGAAAGAACAAATAAGTATAAAGGAAGCTCAGGCATTAATTACTAATAAGTCCTATCGAAGGGCTGCCCAAGTAAAATGGTGGTTGCGCTATTTTTCATGTTTTTTAATTATGTTTATAATATTTTTTATTGCATTTTCTCCTTACGTAATATTAAAGGAGCATTACAATCATGTTGCGTTAATTGCTATTCCACCTTTAGCAATAATTTTTGCAGTTATATCGGGGGTTAAAGTATCTGACCCGTATCACTGCACAGCTTGTGGTCGTAATACTGTACATGCAATGCGCATCCCGTTTTATTGCCGTTCTTGTGGTATGTCATTTATATTTCATAGACTCAGTAAATGGTATTATCAGAAAAGGCTTTAACAAGGCCAAGCAACATCAGTCGCTGTGCTCCTTGGACAGTTTTGCGCTCGTACTTTTTGTGCATGGCTTCGCCATTGTTGCACAAAATCCACAAACACAAATCTGCCGTTGTTAGCGGCGTTATGTGGTTAAAGGCTCTTCATGAAATCTGATGCAAAGTATAAATTACATCGATATATAGAAAGCGAAAATCTAACCAGTGTTTTAAATAATACCAAGTGGAATCGGCTTTTTTCAGAGCTAAAAAGTATCGGGTGCTATATTGATTTCCAGCGAAAGGATATAGACGAAGAATTTACAAATCCAGAATACTGGTGTGATGACATTTATAATATTTTTGCAGGTTGGGCGCATATAGAATGGCTCAATATTAGAGCCCTTACAGTTCACCTTCGAGGTTCCTTGGTCAAACCTAAAATAGAGGATAATATATCATTACTTCTTAAGGCCATATCTAACTCAGGTGTTCCTTATTGCAAGCATGGTGATGGGATTAGAATTTATGGGTATTTACGAATAGGTGTTAGCCCTGATTGGGTTACCACATAACAATACGCTGAAATGCGTTCCGGCCAAAAAGACGGCCTCCACTGGACGTGCTAGACGCACGCCTTTTAGCTAAGCGTTATGTGGTAAAGGATTTTTCATGAGAGTAGAAGCTAAGGATAAATTGAAGCGATATCTTGAAAGTGAAAATATTACGAGTGTCTTGAATAATACTAAGTGGAAGCGCCTTTTTTCTGAACTGAAAAATATTGAGGGCTATGTTGATTTTCAACGAAAGGATGTAAACGAAGAATTTACAAATCATGAATACTGGTGCATGGATATTTACAATATTTTTGCAGGGTGGGAAAACATTGAATGGCTCAATATTAGAGCTTTAACAGTTCAGCGTCGAGGAGCCTTAGTGAAGCCTAAAATTGAAAATAATATACAGTTGCTACTTAAAGCTATCTCAAAATCAGGTGTACCTTATTGCATGAATGGTGATGGAATTAGAATCTATGGATATTTACGAATAGGTGTTAGTCCAGACTGGGTCAACACATAACAAAAAGTTGGTGTTCGCACCTGCGGTGCTGGGACGGTTACACTTCACTCGTTCCTCGCTACGTTTCACCGCCCCACAACAAAAGCGTTATGTCATTTAAGGAGTCGTCGTGGAAGTATCAGCCTTAGAATGGGTAGGATATATAGGTGTATTGATAAGCATAGTGCCTCTAGGAGTAGGGATTGTTTTCACTGTATTGCCAGTTCTTTCACGGTTTGGTTTTTTAGGTTTTATGTTCCTGCCAGCTGCAATTATAGTTGGGGTCGTTAAGCACTATGAAGATATTGAATACGGATTCTCACTTGTTTGGAAAAGCAGTATTGTGATGGTTCCATCGATATTATTAATTAAGAATTTTTGACATAACAAAGCCAGCCAGATGGACGCAGTAAACTGCGCCCCTGCTAGCAGGCGTTAACTTTTAAACATATGGAAAACTAATGAATATTCTTAAAGCCTTTGTATTGGCTGTTTCAATTTTTAGTGTTACCGCGTGTGGAACGCTATCTTCACAATTTACTGAAACTGGTGATAAACGTTTTGAGCCTTTAAGTGAGACATGCCCAGTAAATATCTATACAACTAGACCTGAAAAGAAATTTTATGAGCTAGGCGTGATTGATATTAACTTTGAATGCGCACCATTTGGTTGTGAAAGAGAAAAAATAAGTAGCGCTGGATCTACTAGAGACTTTATTGCTAAAGATGTTTGCAAAGCAGGAGGCAATGCGATCCTTCTATGGGAATCAACATATAATTTGTATATGAAGGCAACAGTAATTCGAGTTGAGGACTAAAGTTAACAAAGCCAGCCTGAGGGACGCAGTAAACTGCGCCCCTGCTGGCGGCGTTAGAAGCCATGAAAGAGTATAGGGAAGTGTCGGTTCTTAAAAAGATTCACTCCGTTCATGTCTCAATGGAGTGCGTCACCTTTAGCTACTGTTCCTGTGAAAATGTTGAGTTTGTCAGTTGAATGTAGTGTGTGGCGTTGTTTGTGATTTATTGTTTGAGACTTCGTCACAAGAATTAAGTTAAGTAGTTTCGTTCTTCGAGGTTTTGTTTAAACTTTATGGGATTGAGAATTATTAAAAAATAACGGTGTTCTGTTTGGGTTTTGTTTTTTTTCGTAGGTAGTTTTAGGGATGCAGATACTTAGCAATTCTGAATCAAAAAAAAAGGGCTTCTAACAAAGCGTTCAAATGGATTCAGTAATATTGTCACCTTTGCTGCAAAGAGCGCAGCAAAGTCGCCAATATCACTTCACCAGTTAACGCGGCGTTAAGAGGAATGATCGAATAGCTCTATCCTGTGTGCCGCAAAAGCAGTGTCACAGAAGTAAAATAAATAGTAGATTAATTAATAAATAAGGAAGGTCGATGTTAAAAGTAGTGATTATTTCAATAGTGGGGTTCAGCTTAGTAGCCTGTGGAGGTTCTTCTTCCAATGATGGAGGCTCTTCTTCCGAAAACTTAGCCAGCTTACCGAAAAATAAAGATATAGAGCCAAATAGTAATTTTAATCAATCGCAGCAGCTATATAAAACTGCACAAACGAATCAGGCCAATTTGAACGAAGATGTAACAGTCATTAATTTGGAAGGCTCCTTGGATTCAATTAATGATAAGGCGGACTTTTTTGCGACGGGAGTTGTAGATCGTTCAGGGGATTATATTGTTGCTGCTGGTTGGAGTTCAGAACTTGAAAAGCCTATCAATAGTTTTCAACTCGATATTTATAATGGTAATAGCATATTTAAAACTATAAATTCTAACGGAGGTGAGCAATCAACGGCATTTTGGTGTTTAGAAGTTAACACAGGGGATGATTTGACATTTTCTATAAATACAGAAGATGATTATGGATCATATAGTTTCAACTTCATCTTCTTTTCTAATTTAGGCGAGAGTTGCGATCAGTATAACGGAAATGAAGAACCTAATAACGATACTGAATACACATACGTGTATAAAATGAATTCTTTAGGTGCCGGTGTGTGTAGCCAGGAAGGATTTTCGGGCACTGAACTACCTGCAGGTATGGTGAGCAACTTAGATTACTCATATGGGAAATGTGAAGACCTCCTTGGTACAGATGCATTTGCTTATTGTGAAGTATCAAGTCTGGCCGCATCAGAATCCCGTTATTATTTTGAAAATACTATGACTACGGACGAAGCGCAACTAAAGTGTTTAGGTTGGGGCGGTTCTTATTCTAATGTTGGTTCTTAATGCAGGTAAAAACGTTACATAATGAAAGTGAATAAAAATCCGGATTACTCAGTCTAGACGGGACAATATAGAACTGCTCTTAACAATCCGCTGTTACCGACATTGGTGCTTCGTCACTTAATTTTCTTGCGCAAATACGCGCCGAACACCAATGCGGTAAAGTGGGGCGTTAGGCATCATTGTTGTAATTATTTAGGGAATAATATGAAAGAAACACCAAAACATCCACTTCCTCCATTCACATTTGAAACGGCGATTAAAAAAGTTCGAATGGCTGAGGATGGATGGAACTCTAAAGATCCTGCTAAAGTTTCACTTGCCTATACAGTCGATAGTGTGTGGCGTAATCGTTCTGAATTTCTAACTGGTCGTGGTGAAATAGTTGAGTTTTTAACAAAAAAGTGGAATAAAGAATCTCATTATCGCCTTATTAAAGAGTTATGGGCATATACAGAAAATAGAATTGCAGTACGTTTTGCTTATGAATGGCAAGATGCAAAAGGTAATTGGTTTCGTTCATATGGCAATGAAAATTGGGAATTTAATGATGACGGCTATATGAACAAACGAATCGCTAGTATTAATGATCTAGCAATATTGGAGAAAGATAGAAAGTTTCATTGGGATGCTGGTTGTCGTCCTGATGAATATCCAAGCCTTTCTGAATTAGGTTTGTAAAATGCAAACAAATTGCTTAAACGGAATAAAAACAGTTGGTTATCGCTACGCGATTTTAACCAACAATTTTTATCCGCTTAGCAAGGCGTTCAGGCTGTAGGAAAATAGAAAAACTGCTCAATCTAGTTCAATAAATCAGGTAAAATAGCACTTTGCCGTTTACCTGATAATATCATGTCCAATTTACTTGATGACAATCTCAATCAACGCGTTTTCTTTGCTATCACTTACTCGAAAATGATGAAACCGTTTCTGACTTCTATGCTCGCTACAAAAATATAAAGTAGTAATATTGGTTGGTATTTGGGGTGCTGATGTTCTCAACATCTAGAGAAAGCATCAGGCTCTGTATGACAGAATGCCTGATGATGTAACTGGGCTGCTCAATCGTGGAGTTCCCGTTAACGATCTGCTAGTACATGGGACCCATGAGTAGCTCTAGCTCTATCTCTTCCTCCTCTACTTCGACAGGCTCTGTAATGTTGTTCATTTGAAGTGTAACGGCTGTTTGTGCTAATAATCTGCCATTAACTGACGCCCCCGTGTTTACTGCGATCATTGTTTTACCCAGTATCACACCTTCAAAATGTGCATAGGTTCCAATCATTACTGAACCTGCAACTTGCCAGATAATGTTTTTAGCTAAGGCACCACCTTCTAATGTTATTTTTACTGAACTGGCCTCTGTCAGTACGCCTGCTATCTGCATGATCCAAACATCATTCGGACCGCCAGAAAAAGTTAAGTCAGTGTTAATGCTGACACCTGAAGACCATTTGTAAAGTCCGGGAGTAAGGGTTAATCCACCAATTTCACCGGCACCAAGTTCTATAAAATCGGGCGATGGTCGTCCTGCTGCATTATCGTATGCATATCCCATATCGTTTATTGCTACCGATAGCAAGCTAGGAGAAATGGTGTAGCAGGGAAGTGGGCCAGCCGCATTGACGGTATATATATCTCCGATCACTTCGTCGCATTTAAGGAGTAGCGCTGCACCAGTAATTGGACTTGTACCTACATCACCAACAATCGTGGAGGGGTAGACATCAGTAATACCGCTCTGACTAAGAATGGCAAAACTTCCTGCGCTTCTCAGGTTTACTGGAGACGGGCCAAAGTCTGCTAAAGCATTTACTGAAAACAAACCACCTATTACTAGGGGTAGCAGTATTTTTTTTGAAATATTCATGGTCATTTTGTCCTTGTCTTGGGATTTATTTACAAAAAAAACGAGATGGTTAGCTAGTGCCTCCAGCCACTATATAACGGTGCATCATTGATCTCAGTCGTGATCGCGTTAATCCTCTAAATTAAGCGCTGACAAGGCTTAGATGTAAGAAAATTTTAAATACAACAGTTCTAATATTACGTGAAGTACAACTTAGCCTTACGCTCTGGCGTTTTTGAACTCGTACTAAAACACTAGACCTTGATCATAGAAATATCTGCAATAAATATGTTTTTAGTTGTCATTATTTGTAATAGGAAGGAGGGATCTTGATGAAAGCCTAGGGAACCTCTGAATAACTTTCTAAAATCATTGTTGAATGAATCTTCAGTTAAGCTTGTTGTAGTTTCATTAGCTGCTGCATGAATGGCATTCGACATTTTATTGATTTTATTGATTTTATTGATTTTATTTTTTTGTTATCTATTCATGTAATATTCTTTTCCAAATACATATTCTTTTCCAAATACATATTCTTTTCCAAATACATATAGTTAAGGGAATACTATGATTTCATCCGCAAGATTCCCTTGTTAACAAAAAAAGTGAAGGTAGCCGCTACACTTGGGTTAGCCAACTTTACCGGCGAAGTCTTTGTAATCTGATTATGGCAGATTTAATCTATTGGTTGCTGATAGGTGCGCCAATGATATTATTTTTTATCATAGCCGGCTTGAAATGAACTGGCAGGCTACTTTTCTTATTAGTATGAACCAGCCATTAAAGGGATTACTTAATACGCTAATAACCGGTGTTATTCTAATCGTCTTGCAACTCTATTGGCCTGCAGCCAAAAATCTTGGCCTTGAATCACTTCGCTTAGCTAATTTAATTTTTCATATTCAACTAACTATTGTGATGAGGTTTTTTTCTGGTGAATTACTTGTTGTTTTTATAATCCATTCGAAAGCACTGTCGAAGCTTTCTTTTTTATTCTTAAATTTTCTTGATTTTGCCTTGCCTGTTGCCTTATCAAGCAAAATACAAATATCTAATGATTATTTACCAACATTAATTCCAACGTTTATTAACATATCAACCGACTCCACTTGTTCATACAGCATCATCAGGCTACAGCTGAGTGCTAGGATACCATCCAGTATTGAATAAATATGGAGTTAGGGAATAATCGACAGTGCAATGTTAAACATTAAGTGTTCAAACATTCTCACTAACTCCAGGTGATGAAGACAGCTAATCATTCGTCACCAGAGATACAAGTGGTGATTCCCCTACTCTTGTATGTTCGAGATGTGGTGGCGCTATCCTTGATTCATAGCTATTTGATGGTGACCTGTGCGGTTATTGTGATCATGTTGTTGCTAAAGTTATGACAGAATGACCACTAGCTAACAAATACCATTAGATGATGGAGCGTGCGATCGTCTATCAGATATGCATCTTCCTAATTTGGTTTTAGCTACAACAAATCATGATCAAGTTAATTTCGCTAATCTGTCAGGCTATGTCGTGATCTATATTTATCCAATGACTGGTCGTCCGGATACAGAACTCCCAGATGTCTGGGATCAAATTCCTGGAGCGCGAGGCTGCACTCCACAATCATGCTCATTTAGAGATCACCATGAAGAATTAAAAAAATTAAATGCAGTAGTTTTTGGTCTAAGTACCCAAGCAACGGATTACCAAAAAGAAGCTGCCAAGCGTTTACATTTACCATTTCCATTAGTTAGTGATGTAGATTTAGAATTTGTTCATAAATTATCATTGCCTACCTTAGAAGTAGATGGCATGGTTTTATTTAAGCGAATAACTTTGGTTGCTTACAATGGCGTTATGCAAAAGATTTTTTATCCGGTCTTTCCACCTAATGAAAATGCTAACCATGTTATTGCGTATTTAAATGAGCAGTAGGTTTAACAAGTCAAGGCACTGGACGCTATCGCGCCTGTGCTTGAAGCGTTATGAGTCATTCGAGAATTACGTATGAATAATGAAGAAACATTATCTGGCAGTTGTTTGTGTGGAGAATGCAAATACTCAATTACCTCAGAACTAAAGCATTTCTTTCAATGCCATTGTATACAGTGTCGTAAAGCCACTGCGTCTGCATTCGCAGCGAATATAATTGCAGTACCGGCGGAAATAAAGTGGGTTTCTGGTGAGGGCAATATAAAGCGATTTGACTATCCAGGTCGAGAATTCACGCAAGTGTTTTGTAAAACATGTGGCTCAGGGTTACCCTTTCTTGATGAGGGTGGTGAGATGTTATTTGTCCCAACTGGCACGTTAGATAATGTTCCGAGTATAAAGCCAGAAGCAAATATATTTTGGGGTGAAAGAGCACAATGGTGTGAAGACGGAATAGCAGCACCAAGGCAAGAACGTTTTGATAACACTTAACAAACGCTACTGTCGGATAGTGAATCATGTCGGTAATGAGTAACGTGAAGGTGATAATGAATAATGTAGTGTTAGTTTCAAAACTCAAATGTCCAAAATGTGGATTTGAAAAAGAAGAACTTATGCCTACGAACGCGTGCCAGTATTTTTACGAATGCCTTTCGTGTCATGAACTCTTAAAGCCATTAAAAGGTGATTGCTGTGTCTATTGTTCATTTGGGACGGTTAAATGTCCACCCATCCAAGAAGGGAATAGTTGTTGTTTATAATTCGTATAACAAGCTACTCAATCCGACAGTTGCTAAAACCCTCGATATACATCCTAGGATGCTGAACTCCAGATTGTAATGAATCAAATATTATAACACGGGCTCTATAACAGCAGGCCTTAGCAAAAGACCTGCGCCCTGAGTTATATCGAGCCCGTTAGCATGAATGCACCCACAAGTGCGATACCGCTACCAGCACTTAGTCTCAGATTATTAGCCGTTACTCGTGAGCCCGCCAAAAGCATTTGAGAAACCTTAAATACCCCAACTGCAATGCCACACTGTACACACCCTATTCCAATGAAATAGGCCGCCATAGCGCCTGCAGGGGCTCCATAGATAGCTTCACCATAGGCAAAACCATGGAATAAACCTGCACCAGCAACCAGTATTCCAACGGCTATCTGGCCAGAAAACTGCTTGATGATAACCAGCCCTGCAAGCATAACGGATACCGCTACGATCAATTCAGCACTTGGTAAGCCAAGCGCATTAACATGCAGTAGCAATCCACTAAGACTTGAGATCGTAAATGCCGCCATTAGTCTAAATAATGAAGCGCCCGACAAAACGGCGAGCAGAGCGATGCTCGCAACAAACAGTAAATGATCCAGACCCATAATGGGGTGTGCAAACCCCGATGCCAGTCCTTCAAATACAGAAGAGGGCAGTTGTCCTCCCATGGGATGGTGAGCTTGGGCGCTACCTGTTGTAACTATCGCAAGCAGGCCACTAAAAGTGACTATGGAGTGAGTGATTATTTGATTCATAAAGGTCTCCTTTCTTGGGAACATGCGGGGATTTGGTGATCATCCATAGAACTTAAGAACATGCTGGCATGGGCGACCGTCGCGAGATAGCCATCCTCAATCATCAGCAGGCGTATGGCGATATCATGATTGCTCTGGTCAGGCTCAGCACAACAATCGCTAAGGACCAGAACATTGAAGCCACGGTCTGACGCTTCACGCGCAGTTGATGTCACACAGACGCCTGTCGTGACGCCCGTCAAGATTAGGTTTTCGATGCCGCTGGTCATGAGTACGTGCTGCAAATCAGTGCCGTGAAAGGCACCAGTGCCTGGTTTATCGATAACAATTTCATCATGTTCTGGTAACAGCTCAGGCACAAAGTCCCAACCAGGTTCACCCCGAACCAGTAATCGGCCTAAGGGTCCATGACTGCCTATTTCTGCACCCGCCATCGCCGTTTTTAGCCGCTTGCTTAATGGCAGGTCCGATAGATCTGGTCTATGGCCTTCGCGAGTATAAATAACCTTTATCCCCTTATTGCGAGCGGCCGACCTTACCTTGCTGATGATCGGTATGATCGCACGAGCAGCGCTGACATCGTCGCCCCGCGTATTCATATAGCCCTGCAGGTCACAGAAGTCACGCTGCATGTCGATAATGAGCAAGGCAGTTCGTTGCGGGTCGAAATTGCCACCTATTGGGAAGTCATAAGGAGTGCCGACTACTTGCATTTGCCGCCCTCCCTATACAGTGGCTCCGGAAGTTCGTGCGTATGATCGTGATCATGCTCGTGCTCGTGAAGCAGAGCTTGTAAGCGCACGCGAACCTTGTCTTCAGCCGTCTCAAGCTGGCTATCGGTGACTATCTGTTGTGACTCAAGTAAGTAAGTCAATGCTTCCAGCCAGCAGGTGTAATAGTCCTCTTCACTAGTGATCTCAGCGCCGCTGGCCTCACGGGTAGCGATGGCGCTAATAAGACTTGTTTGAAAGGTTTTTAGCGAAAAATGGCCTGCTCTTGAAGCGGCCAGTGTTAACGCAAAGGCTCTGGCGGTCCAGGGGTGTTGGAATGTGATGTTATCAATAGATTGGCCGGCGATTGCCGCATTCAGACCTGTTGCAAGACTTATCATGCTGAAACCTTCGCTACGCCGATCATGGCATCCCGGGAAATAATAGCCATTAGTTCAGAGTCGCTCATGCCTTCGGAAGCAGGGGGCCTCTGTGGCAATACTAAATAACGTATTTCCGATACGCTGTCCCATACACGTAGTTCAGTCTCGCTCGGCAGTTGCAGCCCCATTTCTGCCAGCAGGGCTCTGGGCTCTCGAACCAAACGTGATCGATAAGCACTGGATTTATACCAAGCCGGTGGCAATCCAAGTATTGGCCATGGATAGCAAGAGCATAGAGTGCATACCACTACGTTGTGCACCGTATCAGTGTTTTCGACCACACGAAGCATTTCTGTCTCAGGTCCACCGATCCCCAACTCCGCACATGCTTTCAGTCCATCTGCGAGCAGCCGAGATTTGAACGCTGGATCGGTCCATGCTTTTAAGACGACGCGCGCTCCTGTTTTGGGTCCGACTTTTTCTTCATAATGAAGCACGATGTCGTCGACATCATTTGAGTCGATCACTCCAAGTTCATGCAGTAGACTTTCGACGGCTTCAGTACGGATGGCTTGCCATGGCTTGTTGCCCACAGCAGAGCGTTGTTTCAGTTTTTCGCCATGATGGTGCGTGTGTATGCTCATGAAATACAGTCCTGTTTGGTTACTGATTCAATATGGTTTTCACTGAGGTCGATATACAGGAATTGGTTAGATTCAGCCTGCGGCCCCCAGAGGGTTTGTGCAGAAAATTTCAGGGTGTATACCGCTTGCAAATTTTCGCCTTTATAGTGAGCTCGAGTATCGGGTAAGACCCATGCTTGACTGTTCACCGTCTCAATTGTTCCAATCTTTCCCCGTGTGTAGGCGGTCACGCGGGTATGGCCAGGAGGGTGAATATTGCGCACTCGAACGCTCTGACCTTTTGAATACGCCGGCACAATGTTTACCTCATGTCGACAAGCCCCCCAGGGCGCTTTTTGCGCAGCGGTCAGCGGCCAGTCGCGATTGTTTATGTCAGGCTGAGTATAACTTCGAAGGTCTACCATCATGTCGGTGATGCGCTGACTGACCTCTGCGTGGGTGAGAATATTCTTCTTGTTTAGAAGGCTTTCCATTGCAAACAACCAGCGACCATAGTAGCCATCGTTAATATAGTCTGCAGCATTCATGAGCTCTATTTCATGGCGGTGTTCATCAAGGTTCCAAATACCTTTGGTATCGATAACTTGGGTGATACAAAAAACCCTGCTTTCCCATTCTGAATGGAAGACCGGATCTTCTAGCGTTTTACCAGAGATGTGGTCAACTTCCCCAAAGCCATGCAGGCCCCCCATGTCGTGTATACCATTCATGTAGTTAAAGCCTCTTAGTAGATTATTGTTTCGATCTGCTGTTGCAATTCGAGAAACTCTGGCGAATATCTATCATCGTAGGCCGCGTCTGCCGTTTGGGTATCAATAAGCACTTTTGCTGGCACGTCACCAAGGACAATAACGCGATGTCCTACTCGAATGGCTTCCTCAATATTGTGTGTCACCATGACCATCGTCTTGCCGGTATCGCACCAGAGTTGCAACATGAGGTCTTGCATACGTCTGCGCAAACTCACATCCAGTGCACTGAAAGGTTCGTCGAGTAATACTACGGCGGGATCGCTGACAAGCGCTCTGGCGATAGCCACTCGCTGTTTCATTCCTCCCGATAATTGATGAGGAAAACGAGATGCCGATTCAGTGAGACCGACGATGTCGAGAAAGTGGCTTATCCTTTTTTCTTTGTCTGTTAGATTTTTTTTAAACTTAACTCCAAACCTGACATTGGATCGCACAGTCAGCCAGGGGTAGAGGTTGTTTTCTTGGAAGATCATGACGATGTCGGTGACAGGTCCATCGAGGTAATGGCCGTTAAAAAGCACACCGCCGACGGGCTCGCCCACGATGAAACCGCCCAGCGTTTTTAATAACGTTGTTTTACCGCAACCGGATGCGCCCAGAATGCAGGTGATTTCACGTTCATTAATTGATAGGTTTAGCCCCTCGATGGGAGAGATACGATCATCTCCAGGAAATCGAACGGTCAGATTCTCCGCCTTAAAAATGTGGCGCACTAACGGGGGTTCTTCAGACTGAACGGTCGCTGCTTCAGCCTTAGGCAAGTGTTTCGTCTGTTCTGTGAGAATCATACCCGCCACCACAAAAGACGCCGTCCAATTAACACGAGTATGCGGTCAACAGCATAGCCAGAAATACCAATAACCAGCATACCAAACATGATGAGTTCATTATTAAATAAGTTTCGACCCATCATGATAATGGCACCAAGACCGTCCCGCAGTCCCACCATTTCGGCGACAAGCACCGCCATCCAAGCGGCGATAAAATTTGTTCTCAGTAAGGTAAATACGCCCGGCAATATGGCTGGGATAACGACCCATACCCACTGCTGTCCGCGACTCGCCCCCAAATTGCCAGCAACCGTAAGAAATTCCTTAGGTATACGTTGGATCTCCGCTAGTGTGGCCAGCGTGAGAATAAAAAAGACGCCCATAAAGACAATAAAAATGGCGGTGACATTGCTCAGACCGAATAGAATGATTGCCGTTGGAATCCAAGCGATGGGCGCTATGGGTGCTAGCAGCTGTAATAGCGGACTGAATATCCATGACGCCGTCTTGGAAAGACTTAACAGAGCCCCGGTCAAAATGGCTGCAAAGAAGGCAATGGCCATGCCAGAAAACACTCTTAGAAAGGTCGAAAAAATTGATTGATAAACGGTCGCTGCCTGCGAGCCAAGGCCGATCCTAAAGCCACTGTCGGCGACAGTGGTTAGAAAACGACTAGGCGGCGGTAGGATAATAGTTAACGGTGAATTTCCATAGGCACCAGCCAACTCCCATATTACCAATACGCTGGCCACTGACATAAAGCCAACCAGTATCGGTTTTGAGCGTTCTAGCACCCTAGAAAATGTCGACTTAATTGAACGAGACATCAACGCATTTCAAGTTTGTTGATAATATCGAGTTCGAATATATCTGATGCCTTGGTCTCGCCTTTGATGTATCCCATAGCAGATAGGTCGCTGACAACACTTTGAACAGCCTCTACATCGGGTACAAACGATATGGGTGCGGGAGCAGAGTTGAATGCGCTGACGAGAACACCGTCACTGACTCTGAAATACGTGCCCTTTTCGAGTATAGCGGTCGCTTTTATTGGATCCTTGTTGATCAAGTCTGCCGCACAAAGTAGACCTTTTAAGTAGTTTTCAACCACTGTTGGGCGCTTCTTCAAAGTGTCATCCAGGACACTGACAACGGTATTAGGGGTTTTAAGTGACCAGGTCTCTGCATTATTTGTGAGAACGGTTGCGCCTTTACTCGCAACCATTTCGGTCGTGTAGGGTTTGATATGACTCAAAAGGTCAGTCTGGCCACTTCTGAAGGCTTCTACCATGGCTAACAAGTCATTGAAGTAAACCAATTCAACATCATTTTGATCAATGCTGAGTTTGTCAAACTCGCGCGTCAATATCAATTCAAGCGTATCTCCCTGCAGCGTTGCGATCTTAAGTTTTTTGTCATTACTATCAATATATTTTTTAAGGTCACTCATAGATTCAAGGTTAAGACCTTTTCGAGCGATGACCTCCATAACGCCCCAACCACCGGCCGCCGCCACAACCTTTATTGGTACGCCACTGTTCGCTGCAAAAAACGGCAGCGTAAAAGGATTGGTACTGAAATCAATGGCTCCTCCCGCGAGTGCCGCATTGTTATCACCAGGATTAGCAAAAAATATGGTTTCAACGTCCAGGCCATTTTTGGAAAAACAATCGGTTTCCGCAGCAACAAAGAGCGGGGCCATGTCTAATGCAACGAGATGACCGGCCTTAACTTTAACGAGCTCTGCTGTCGATATGTTACTTGCTAACAAAAGACTGATAGAAAACGTCGATAAAGACAGCATCGAGCGGGTAAGAAAATGGTTCATAATCTTAAATTCTCCAAGTGTGTGCAATAAAAAATTTATGCTAGTGCATGTGTAACTGACTTTAAATACCGCTGTTTCAATGTCTACTTTGATGGCGCAGATATAAGCCAGGAATTTAACTGATGTTTCTCGTCATGTTTGAATGGACACTGCATGTCTCTGAAATGCAGCCCACTAACAGCGCTAGCGGCCTAGACTGAGACTGGGCGGAATCCCTAATAACCAACGAGAATTGTGAAACCCGATTAAACTTCTCGGGCATCAACGCCAAGAGTTCTCCGGCGTCGAGCCAGGGTTTGGCATAATGCTCGGGAAGAAAGCCAATGTATTGCCCTGTCAGTATTAACATCGTCGAAGCTTCTAGACTGGTGACGGAAGCGCTGACTTCGGCAACGTCATCAAAGGGAAATTCTCGGCAGCCGATAAATTCTCTAACCACTCGTTTGCTATTCGGCAACGACCTGGCGAGAACCTGTGGATTATCTATCTTTGCTAAAGGATGTAAATTATGGCAAGCAAGGACATCGAATTCTTCATATAAAGGTATATATTGCAGGCTGGAAACCTGATCATCAAAGATGCCAATAGCAATATCTAAGCTGCCATCCAATAATCCTTTTTCCATAGCGGCGGGCGATAGTGATTCAAGTGAAATCTGTACAGCATTCTCAGGATGTCGGACAAATTTCGAGAGCGCGTCCTTGAGGGGATTTCTGTTATCACTGATGATATTGTCTAAAAAACCGATTTTCAGAGTCCCACTAAGTCCCTTTTTCAACTCAGAGGCTTGGGCCTGAAATTGGCTTACCGATTGAAATAGCTCAGTGACCAGCGCGTAAAATGCTTCACCCTCGGTGGTTAACCGAAATCCACTGCGACCACGATGGCATAAACTGTAGCCGACACGTACTTCAAGTTGGGACATTTGAGTACTGATTGTTGACTGACTAACGCCGAGAATGGTTTGGGCGCTAGAATAACCCCCTGATTCAACAACTGCCTTGAATACCCGTAACAGGCGTATGTCTATATCGCTGACAACCATTTTTTACCTCATTTAGAAGGCTAGCAATTAGTCTATCAAAGGATACTAATTGCAAAAATTGCACCAGAAAGCACTTTTGAGTAAAAGCTCATTAAAACAGTCCGCCGCTGCCCCCCATCCGTTTAAAAACCCTGAAATTCTTCACCTTACGCACAAAAAAAGTGCAAGAGTAACGATTTGGTGCACATCCCCCGTGTTATTTTCAGCCAGCCGAAGTGTCTCTACTGAGGCAACGACATACCTGCTAGGGTATTGTAAATTGATGTTGATCGGAATGCTGGGCGTTAGTTCATTTTGCTATTCAGAAACAGAAACACAAAGCGCCAAAACGTCGATAGAAGATGCAAAAAGCAAAAGAGGGCGTGAATAAGCTTGATAAAAACTGGGACCGTATGAATGAGACGGCACGAGAGGAATAAGTTAAGGATTCATTCGTTTACGAGCACGTTCTGAAAGAGCCTTGTCTGACGTTTTTTCGAGAACATATAACTTATGGTGCATGGCTGTTTTAGCCAGCATGTGGGCTGTTACCGGCGCTGTAATAATCAAAAATAGTGTAATAAGCAGTTCGTGCAAGCTTAAATATCCCTGCTGATAGGTTACCAGTATCATTGACGCAATCAGCAGGCAGCCCATCCCCAATGTTGTCGCTTTTGTTGGGCCATGAAGGCGGGTATAAAAGTCGGGCAACTTTGCTAAGCCCAGTGAGCCAACCAACACAAAAATACCTCCGATCACTAAGAATACTGATACAACTAATTCAATCAAAAATTCCATTATCCCGTCCTAACTGTTCTTGTTACTAATATTTGTTATCGCTTATTGGGCTGTGTGTTCGTCGTATTATTCGATCAGGTCGCCACGTAAAATGTATTTGCACATCGCCGCGGTACTCACAAAACCCAACATGGCAATTAATAATGCCGCTTCAAAATACAGGGTGGTACCTGAAGAAATACCAAATAATATAATTAAGGCAATACTGTTAATGTACATGGTGTCTAGTGCAAGAATCCGGTCGGGTCTGCTCGGCCCTTTGAATAGTCGCCATAGGTTAAGGATTAACGAGAGACACACCATCACGGTAGCAATCACTATTGCGTTATTTAGCATTGGAAAATCTCCATAAGAGGTCGCTCATAACGGTGTTTGATCAAGGCGATAAGTTCATCTTTATCCGTTAGGTTAAGCACGTGTACATAGAGCCACTTTTTGTCTTCAGAAACGTCTGTACTGACGGTTCCTGGGGTTAACGAGACGGTACTTGCCAGTATGGTGATCGGAAGCTCGTGCTCGATATCCAGTGGAATAGCAATGAATGCAGGATTCAAGTTTTTGGATGAACCGATCACTAACAGCGCTACTTCAAAGTTAGCGACAATAATGTCACCGATCACCATTAATATATAACGAATCGTTTTAAGTGGCTTATGAAAGCGCGGCTGTGGATCTTGCATACCCGATGTGATGAACGGAATCAGAATCGCCAAAAATGTCCCTAATACCAGGTGGCCCGGCGCAATCGTATTGTTAAGTAGCAACCACGCGATGAGCAGTAGAAAAGAGTGAATTGGCATGGGCAGCAAGCGAAAACGCGGTTTAGTTTCCATTATTGATCCCCTCTTGGAAGTACTGTTTCAATGACGGCAGACCGGTTATGCAGCTGTGCTGCTGCGAGGTCAGTATAATCTGTCACCGCCGAGCCAAAGACGACCAGCAGCGGTGACGCACTCAGTAATAATCCAACGGCAATAAGCTTTAATCGAGAAATCGGCTCATCGTCGGTATTGTCTCCCGTCGATCTCCAAAAAAGCGTGGTGCCCGCGCGCGACATTGCCACAAGAGACGCTAGCCCCGCGATTAAAACAACCGACCAGACCCAGGCTATTTCAGTCACACCTTCAGCGGCTTGTAATATCAGTATTTTACCCACAAAACCTGATAAAGGTGGCAGACCGACTACCGTGAGTGCAGCAATGAAGAACATAATGCCAATGATCTTTGCGTTGCCCATAGTGCGGGCGTTCACATAGCGATCTTCAGCTTTGCCGCGTTGTTTGGTGATGAGGTCAGCGATTAAAAATAACGCTCCGGTCACTAATGTGGTATGCAGCATGTAGTAAAGCGCTGCTGAGGTTGCGGCTTCACGTTGCATCGCGATGGCTAGCATCAGTGTGCCTACCGATACAATGACTAAGTTAGCGGCGGTTATTCTTAAGCTTGGGCTGGCCAGTACGCCAATAGCACCCATTGTTAAGGTTAAAAACGCTAATGGCCATAACCAAGGTATGATGATGCCAGCAAGGGCGCCGGCATCGTCACCGAATAGGGTCGTATGCACCCGTAAAATGCTGTAAACACCCACTTTGGTCATAATGGCGAACAGTGCGGCAATGGGAGCACTGGCCGCCGCATAGGTTTTGGGTAGCCAAAAATGCAGGGGCAGTAGGGCTGCTTTAAGTCCAAACACCACAAACAATAATAAGCCGCCTGATTTTGCTAAGGCTTGTTCATCTTTGTCTAGCAGGCGGATTTTGTTGGCCATATCTTCAATGTTTAGCGAGCCGATGGTGCCGTACAAAATACCCAGTCCAAATAGGAAAATACTCGAGCCGACTAGATTCAATATCACATAGTGCACATTGGCTTTGGTTTCGTGTTTACCACCGCCATGTATGAGTAACGCATAAGAAGCAATAAGCAGCACTTCAAAGAACACAAACAGGTTAAATATATCCCCCGTTAGAAACGCACCATTAATCCCCATGATTTGAAACATAAATAACGGGTGAAAATACATACCCTCTTTGTCATCACCCGCACAGGCATAAAGCTGCGCGCCTAATCCAAGCACGGAGGTTAATAACACCATCATGGTTGATAATCTGTCGGCAACTAAGGTGATGCCAAAGGGGGGCTGCCAGCCCCCCAGAACGTATATATGGGTTCCTTGTTGATGGCTGGTGAGTAAAAGCAAAGCAGACACTATGACTAGGATAACCATAACCGAAATGGCAAAAACACGGTGCCGAGTGATTGTGTTACTCAACGGCGGCAGTAGCATAAAGACGGCCGCCAACATCGGTAATAAAATAGGAAAAATAGCTAGATGTTGCATTAACTATTCCTCTTTTCTGATGCGCTGATTCGTTTGAATGGTTCGGGAATGTGTCCATCGACATGGTCATTTCCCTGATCTGCCCGTGAACGCATGGCTAATATCACCACAAAGGCGGTCATAGCAAAGCCAATGACAATCGCGGTTAATACCAGCGCCTGAGGCAGTGGGTCGCTGTATTCAGCCGATTGCCCCAGGACTGCAGCGCCATCGAGTTTAAGGCGACCGCTGGCAAACAAAAACAAGTTTACGGCATACGACAATAAGGTAAGCCCCATCACTACCGTAAACGTGCGTCCTCTGAGCACGAGAAAAAATCCACACGTGGCCAGTACTCCGACACAAAAAGCATAAAGAGCTTCCATTAATCATTTTCCTTTACTTCAAAGCGTTCGCTGGTGGTTAACTTGCCCAAATTGGCCAATATCAGCAGCACAGAGCCTACAACGGTTAGATAGACTCCTAAATCAAATATCATGGCACTGGCGAGTTCAAACTCACCAATCCAGGGTAGGTCAAAGTGATCAAACCAACTGCTTAAGAAAGGTTTACCAAAGATCCAGCTGCCTAAGCCTGTGGTGGTGGCCATTAATATTCCCCCGGCGATGATCCATTGGTAATTGAGTTTAACCCTTGGTTTTATCCACTGAACACCGTGAGCAATGTATTGCTGAATAATAGCCACTGACGTGATTAAGCCCGCAATAAAACCACCACCGGGTACGTTATGGCCCCGTAAGAAAATATAAACCGATACCAATATCGCTAATGGGAGAAGGCTTTGTGACACCACTGCAAACATCATAGGATGAGGGTCACTGTTCCAGGCACGGCCTTTATCATCCCGTGTTGGCAAGTGGATCCGCATTTTGGCGATCAGTTTGACAATACCTAAAGCAGCAATACCCAGCACGGTGATTTCACCGAGTGTGTCGAAGCCTCTGAAATCGACCAAAATAACGTTAACAACATTGGTTCCGCCACCACCGGTTTTACTATTTTCTAAGAAGAAGTCTGAAATCGTATCCAGCGGTGTTGTGAGCATGGCAAAGCAGAGAGTGCCGATGACACAACCAATTAAGGCTGAGACCAATAGATCCATACTTAAGCGTCTATTGCTCGACTCTTTCAGGGTATTTTGTGGCAAAAAGAACAATGCCAGCAGTAACAAAATGATGGTCACAATCTCAACCGATAGCTGTGTTAACGCCAAGTCGGGTGCTGAAAATTGAGCAAATACCAACGAGACAACTAAACCTACCACCGATAAAAAGATAAGCGCGATGAATCTTTTTCTGTGCCAGATGACGGTTGCTATGGCACTGAATACCATTAACAAGGCACCGGTTATCGCCACACCATCAAGAGGGATTTGAGGGCGTGAACCTGTGTTCTGAGCAAGATCAAGCAGAGGTAATGCCGCCATGACCAGAGTAAATAACAGCAGCAAAAAGATATAGCGTTGCAGAGAACCGTTTTCTAACGTCTTGATAATGTGTTTCGAGACGTTGACGATACACTGAACGACCCCTTCGAAGATATGCTTTGCATTAGGTTCATCGAATTGTGATTGAAACTGAAACAAATGGCGGCGGTTGTAGTAAATCGTTATGCCGCCCACCATGGCTACAAAGCTCATGAGCAAAGGAATGTTAAATCCGTGCCAAATTGATAAGCTGTAAGCAGGCACCTCATGGGCGAGTACAGCTACCGACGCAATATGTAATAAATCACCCACGATATACGCTGGGAATATGCCGACCAGTAAGCAGAGAGCCACCAGTATTTCGATGGGCACCTTCATGTAACGTGGCGGTTCCTTGGGCGTTTTAGGCAGGTCTATGGGTTCACCGTTAAAAAACACATCATGAATAAAGCGCAAAGAGTAGGCGACCGAGAAAGCTACCCCCAATGTGGCTAATAGAGGAATCATCCACGACAAGGACCCCAGCATGCCTTGGTTAAGGGTTTCGGCAAAAAACATCTCTTTTGACAAAAAGCCATTCAATAAGGGTACGCCTGCCATCGACAGTGCGGCGACGATGGCCAGTGTCGCGGTATAGGGCATGTATTTCATGAGGCCGTTAAGCTTACGCATATCCCGTGAACCAGACTCATGGTCAATAATACCGGCCGCCATAAATAGCGAGGCTTTAAAGATTGCGTGGTTAATAACGTGGAACACCGCCGCGACGGCGGCAAGATCAGAGTTTAGACCCAGCAAAAGAGTAATCAGTCCCAAATGGCTAATCGTTGAATACGCCAGTAAGCCTTTTAGGTCATGTTTAAATAACGCAATATAAGCCCCTAAAAGCAGTGTGATTAGGCCGGTTAAGCTGACAATCATAAACCACAAGTCAGTACCCGCTAATGCCGGATAAAAACGGGCCATCAAGAAAATACCGGCCTTCACCATCGTCGCAGAGTGTAAGTAAGCACTTACCGGTGTCGGCGCTGACATGGCGTGGGGTAACCAAAAATGAAACGGAAATTGAGCCGATTTGGTGAATGCGCCTAACAGCACCAGTACGAGTATGATGGGGTAAGCAGCGTGGGCTCTAATAAGGTCGCCACTTGCCAATACAATATCGAGGTCATAGCTGCCCACAATATTAGCCAATAGTAATAACCCCGCAAGCAGAGCCAGTCCGCCAAACCCCGTTACGGCTAAGGCCATTCTGGCACCCTTTCGAGCATCTGACTGGTGTGACCAAAAGCTAATTAATAGAAACGAGCTAATGCTGGTCAGTTCCCAGAACATCCATAACTGAATTAAGTTATTTGATATGACAATGCCGACCATTGCACTCATGAACAGCATTAGGTAGGCATAAAATTGCCCCATAGAGTCTTTGGACGAGAGGTAATATTTGGCGTAGAGAATGATCAGTAGCCCAATACCCAGAATCAATAACAGAAACAACAGTGAAAGACCGTCGAGTCTGAAGGAAAGATCCAGACCTATCGCAGGTATCCACTTTATTGTTTGTCGAACGACTTCGCCATCGAATACATCGGCGGCATACATTAGCGCTAAAATGAGTGACCAAGCGGGTAATATGGCAACGGAAAACGCACAAATGTTACGGCCGAAACGCTCTGTTAACAAAGGGACTAATGTGCCGAGAAGTGGCAATAGTACAACCCATAGCAGGTTCATATGAGGGGATGTCTCCGAATAAAATAGCAATACATCAAATAGTAGACTGATTTATAGGTCGTGCTTTGGTGAAGCTTACTATACACGTAGTAATGTCTTGGTCAAAAAACAAAGAGGGCTCTTTACGCAACTTTATATTTGCCTTTTAAAATTTACTCTTAGGTTAATCTTATTAGAATTCAATCACTTGGGTTTTAGAATGCAATACCGCCAGACAACTGAATCAGACATTATTCTAGGAGAACGTTTTAACGTGTGAGGAAAAAATAATTATGAAAGACGGCTTTTATGCGGAAAAGTGATGTGTGTATGGTGGTTCTTGCACTGATGTAGTGCCACATGTGTTCGTTAGAAAAGAATACCGACCTATACGCATAGGTCGGTTTGTTTATATCTAGTGGTACGCGTATGGCGAATGCTTAATCGTCGCATTCTGCTCTTTATCATGCTGAATCCATAACTGGGCACCGGTGTCTTTTACAAATGCTTCAATGCTGTCCATGGATTCTAACGTTTGCTCTTTATCAAAGTTAAAGGAAGGTACGCGTTTGTGCACGCGGTTCTTAGTGAAGTGATACAAATCACCCGATAACATGATGGGGCCTTCGTTTTCTAAGTTAACCAGCAGCATCTGGTGACCAGGCGTATGGCCAGGAGCAGGTTTGATGATAACGCTGCCATCACCAAATACGTCATGGTCGCCGTTTAAAACAGTGATTTTTGTTTTATCTACATCGCTGTAGCTAGCGGCGTTAAAACCAAATTTTTCGGGTGTTGGGCCAAACGCCGCATCATACTCTGCTTGTTGTATAAACAGTTGGGCCGTATTAAATAAGTTGGCGTTACCGGTATGATCGCCATGGAAATGCGAAATTCCCATAAATTGAATAGCAGAAGGTTTGATATTAATCGCCGCTAATTGCTCTGATAGCGGGTTCGTCACGGTTAATTTCAACTGACCCCCAAATGCTTCAACGCCTGCTTCACCTACAGCATCGGTAATGCCGGTATCCCATATCAGGTTCCCTTTGGGGTGTTGAATCAGGTAACAGCGGTCGACCAGATTCTTGGTAATACCTTCGTCAATGCCCGGTGAAAATAAAGAGATGTCTCGAACCTCAATCTCTCCGCATTCAAACACCTGTAAGGTGAGTGAGGGTTGTGAGCTGCAAGCCGCTAAAGACAATGCACTTAAGGCTAGTAATAGGTGTTTCATTGATTTATCCGGTTGGTTGAGTTCTCGATAACCTTATACGTTTTATTGATGGTATCCGATCAATTTTATTCACTTGTGCCCTATTCAGCGTTCTGTAAGTATACGATCTCTATCGACTAGGTTGTCGTTCCGAACTTTAACAACAGGTAATGATCATGATTGGATATGTCACCATCGGTGTTAGTAATATGGAAAAAGCGAAGGCTTTTTACTTAGATCTGCTAGCCGATATGGGCGTCACACTAAAAATGGATATGGACCGAATTGCGTTTTTTGGCACAAAGGCTGGCGGCCCAATGTTCAGTATCTGCGTGCCTTACAACGAAGAATCACCACAGCCAGGCAATGGCAATATGGTTGCTTTAATGCCAGGTTCTAAGGAAGCTGTCGAGCGCCTGTACAAAAAGGCGCTTGAGTTAGGTGCAACCTGTGATGGCCAGCCAGGTCAGCGCATCCCTGATATGTTTTATGGGGCTTACTTTCGTGATCTGGATGGCAACAAAATCGCTTTTGCACATTTTGGCTAACGTGATGGGTTGACGTAATGCGTCAGCTTGCAAGAAAAGGCGCTCTTGATGAATGACAATAGAGGTCACTCTTCAAACCAGAGCAATGAACACGAATATCTCAACCGTTAAATCGACGAAAGGAAATTAAATAATGAGCACTTTTACCGCGATCAATCTTGTTAAGCGTCCAGCGGGTGGCCCGATTACCAAAGCGCTATTTGAAATAGTTGAAAAAGAAATGCCAACTGTTGGCGAAGGCCAGTTTTTAGTTAAGCAAAATCATATGTCTCTCGATCCTGCCATGTTCGGTTGGATGAGCGCTGATACCAACAGCTATATTCCCCCGGTTGAACTAGGTTCGGTGATGCGCAGCTCTGGCATCGGTGAGATTGTAGAAAGTAATCACCCCAAGTTTAAGGTGGGTGATCGTGTCATGGGTATGATGGGATGGCAGCAATATTTTCTAACGGACGGTCAAGGTCTAAACAAGGTCGAAGCGCCGTTACCAGACGAAGCCATTCTATCGGTGTTTGCTTTACCGGGTATTACGGCGTCACAAGGTTACTTTAATGTGGGTAAACCGAAAAAAGGTGAAACCATTATTGTGACGGGTGCAGCGGGCTCAGTCGGTTCTATTGTGGGTCAATTAGCGAAAGCCGATGGTTTGCATGTAATTGGTGTGGTGGGCAATGACGAAAAAGCCGATTGGATTGTGAATACACTAGGATTTGATGCGGCGATTAACTACAAATCTGACGACCTAGATACTCAGTTAGCACAAGCCGCTCCTAATGGCATTGATTTGTTTTTTGAAAATACAGCGGGTCCGATTCAAAGCCTGATTGTTGATCGTATGAATGCCCACGGCCGTGTCATGGTGTGTGGCTTGATTGCTGATTATTCCAAAGAAGTACCTTCCCCAGGGCCAAGCTGGGTCAGTGTACTGAAGCGTCGCTTAACCATCCAAGGTTTTACGATGCCAGATCATTATGGCCAAGTGCCTGAACTGATCGGCAAACTAACCCCTTATGTGATGGCGGGTAAAGTTAAACACCGCTCACACATTTTAGACGGCTTAGAATCGGCCATTGAGGGTTTAAACCTGTTTTTCACCGGCGCCAATAAAGGCAAATTAATCGTTAAGCTTTAGCGATTAATGTCGTTAATTTTTAATAATAATAATAAATTGATGTAAAAAATCAGTGAGAGCCGTCACTCGCGAGGCTTTTGCTGAATTGACTCGGGCTTCAACGCTTCCTGTCATCGGCAATTACAAACCTCATCATAAAAAGCCAATCAATGATCTTCTGCTTAACTCTTCGTTAAATAATTCACGTTAATGTAATTAAGATATATAACGCTAACGGGTATACAATGTGTTATTACAAAGCGAATAAAAATATATTTTGATGAAAAAAACGCTAAAAACGCTAAAAACGCTAAAACCAGTACTTTTGGAAAGTGTAAGTGTTGTGAATAAAACCCCCATTATTGTAGGTATCGGCGCTTCAGCCGGCGGTTTAGAAGCCTTGGAAGCCTTCTTTTCTCACATGCCAACCCCCAGTCGTCTCGCATTTGTTGTTATCCAGCACCTTGACCCTACTCAAAAAGGTATCATGGCTGAGCTTCTTCAGCGTATTACGCTGATGAAAGTAAGACAAGCTCGTGACAACATTAAAGTAGAAGCCAATTGTGTGTATGTCATTCCCCCTAATCAAGATTTGTCGATTCTTCACGGTTCATTATTTCTGTTTGAACCCCTTGCAGGTCCGGGGTTCAGGTTACCCATCGATTTTTTCTTTCGCTCTTTGGCCAGTGATCAGCAAGAACGTGCTGTGGGTGTTATTTTGTCGGGTATGGGCTCTGATGGCACCATAGGTTTTCGAGCCATCAAAAAAAATGGTGGACTGACTCTCGTACAATCACCTGAGTTAGCGAAGTTTGACTCAATGCCTCGCAGTGCCATTAATGGCGAGCTGGTGGACATAGAAGCCCCCGCAGAAGAACTGCCTGAAGGATTGTTGGCATTTCTCAATAACAATCCCCGCGTTGATAATCGTGATACAGTGCCAAAATTAGAAATTGAGTCACGCAGTGCGTTGGAGCAGATTGTTATCATACTGCGTGAACGGACCGGTAGTGACTTCTCACTCTATAAGAAAAACACGATCTATCGTCGTATTGAACGACGCATGAATCTGCATCAGCTTGCAACCATGCCACTTTACGCGCGTTATCTGCGCGAAAATTCGCAAGAACAAGGTTTGCTCTTTAAAGAATTGTTGATTGGTGTCACGAATTTCTTCCGTGATAAAGAGGTCTGGGAGCAGCTCAGTTCAATATCGCTACCCGCGCTATTAGCGAATTATCCCGAAGGCAAAGAACTCCGTGCTTGGGTGACTGCTTGCTCTACTGGCGAGGAAGCTTATTCACTGGCGATGACCGTACTGGATGTATTGGATACGATTAAGCCTAATGGGCGTTTCTCATTACAAATATTTGCGACCGATCTCGACGAAGATGCCATAAGCGTTGCGCGTCAAGGCCATTATCCGTTATCCATTAAGTCCGACGTATCGCCACAGCAATTGAATCGTTATTTTGTTAAAAGTAAAAGTGGTTATAGAATTAAAAAGCAAATACGTGACATGATTATATTTGCACCACAAAATATCATTATGGATCCTCCGTTCACTAAGTTAGATATTCTTACCTGCCGTAATCTTCTAATTTATCTTGGACCAGAATTACAAAATAAGTTAATACCTCTTTTTCATTATGCGCTTAAATCACAGGGTGTTTTGCTGTTGGGCAATGCCGAAACTATTGGTCACTCGACCGCATTGTTCTCAGCACTTAATGACAACGCTCGTATTTTTACTCGCATTGATTCTCCCGAGTCGCAAATGGACGTCGACTTTCCTACACGGATATTCCCTATCATATCTTTGGTAGAAAATGAACCTGAGAAAACCTACGATATGACCAAAAATATCAGTAACTTACAAGCAAAAGCAGATCAGCTTTTGCTGCGAAATTACTCGCCGGCCGCTGTATTAGTGAACAGTGTTGGCGACATTATTTACACCAGTGGTCGGACGGGCAAATATTTAGAGCCTGCTGCGGGTAAAGCCAACTGGAATGTTTACGTAATGGTTCGTGAAGAACTTCAATCTCAGCTTACGCTTGCAATGAAGAAAGCTCAGGCGCAGGCAGAGCCTTTTATAACTAAAAACCTGACGATAGATGCATTCACTATTGATTTGACAGTGCAAGCGATCACTAAGCCAAAAACGATGACGGGGTTGTTGATGATCGTGTTCACTGAAATTGCAACCCCCACAAAGGTAGCATTCATAAAAGGGAATGCCGAGGAATATGTCAACCAGAGTGAGCTCCAGCACGCAAACGAAAAAATACAAGCAATTCGCGAACAAATGCAAGCTTCACAAGAAGAGCTGCGATCTTCTAATGAAGAGTTGCAGTCAACGAATGAAGAATTACAATCCACGAATGAAGAGCTGACGACCTCTAAAGAAGAAATGCAGTCAATGAATGAAGAGTTGCAGACCGTTAATGCCGAATTACAATTTAAAGTTGATGATTTATCATGGGTCAATAACGACATGAAAAATTTACTTAACAGTACCCAAATAGCAACAATATTTCTGGACGACGGGTTAAACGTAAGGCGTTTCACCAATTATGCGACGCATTTATTTAAGCTGATACCCAGTGATGTAGGTCGGCCGTTATCTGACATTGTTACTGAGCTCGACTATGTTTCCTTGCAACAAGATGCAAGGTCCGTATTAGACACCTTGCTCTTCGTAGAAAAAGAAATTGCCGCTAACAATGACCGCTGGTTCAAAGTGCGTATTATGCCTTATCGAACACAAGAAAATGTGATTGATGGTGTGGTTATTACCTTCACTGATATTAGTGAAGCTAAGCTGCTTGAATCAGAGTTACGCAAAATGAAGCCTGCTATATGAGTGCGCCTTCCCAACCAACCAAGCCGTCTACGAAAGAAGTACGCCAGATTGCGGAAGTTCGAGCTCAAGAAGAGCGGGATAGTAAGCAAACTATCCTGAGTGAAAGTGAAGCCCAAAAAACACTTCACGAACTGCAAGTCCATCAGATTGAGCTGGTGATGCAAAATGAAGAACTACAGCAAGCGCGCATAACAGAAAGATTGCATTACCGTTATACCGAATTATTTGAATTCGCTCCCATTGCGTATTTCGCTTTTGAGGCGAGTGGCATAATCAGTCAGGTGAATTTACGGGGGGCTAGCTTACTGGGTATTGAGCGCGCCAGCTTGGCAGGCGAACAGTTTTCAAATTACGTAATAGCAGAGCATTGTGAAATTTTCAAAGACTGCTTGAGCAAAGTTTTTGTAGGCCAAGGCATACAATCTTGCGAGATTTTGGTGATAGTTAACAAGACTCAGCGTTGGCTAAATATCGAAGCTAACCTTGGCATCACTGGTACCGATTGTCTTGCTGCACTTATTGATATAACCGATAGAAAAAAAAGTGAATACAGTCAGAAAATAGCCGGCGAAGAAAAAGAAAAACGCGCCGATGAATTAGCCCTTGCCAATATTGAATTAGCTTTTCAAAATAAAGAAAAAGACAACCGAGCAGATGAGTTAATATTAGCCAATGAAGAGAAAGAAAAACGCGCCGATGAATTAGCCCTTGCCAATATTGAATTAGCTTTTCAAAATAAAGAGAAAGAAAAACGCGCAGATGAGTTGGCCCTTGCTGCCAAGGTCTTCTCCCATGCACGCGAAGGCATTGTCATCACTGATGCCCAAGGTAATATTATCGAAGTCAACGATACATTCTCACTGACCACGGGCTATAGTCGTGAAGAATCGATTGGCCAAAAAACACGTATTGTTAATTTTGGGCGGCAATCACGTGAGTTCTACGTTGAGATGTTGAATGCCCTTATAAAAGAAGGATACTGGTCTGGTGAAGTATGGAGTCGTCGTAAAAACGGTGAAATGTATGCTGAAATTAAAACCATCAGTGCGGTGCATGATGAGCATGGCACCACGACTCATTATGTCGCACTCGGTAATGACATCACTCCGATGAAAGAGCACCAAACTCAATTAGAGTATATTGCCCATTACGACATACTCACCAATCTTCCAAATCGTGTATTACTGGCCGATAGATTATCTCAAGCGATGTTGAAATGCAGTCGTCAAGAGCATTCACTGGCGGTCGTATTTTTAGATTTAGATGGTTTTAAAGCCGTTAATGATATTTACGGACACAATATCGGTGACGAACTACTTATTGCAGTGTCAATACGCATGTCTGCGGCCTTGCGTGAGGGAGATACGTTGGCTCGTATTGGTGGCGATGAATTTGTCGCGGTACTAGCAGACTTAGTTACCGTTGACGATTGTCAGCCCGTCGTCGATCGGTTACTGCTGGCTGCGTCTGAATCTGTGACTGTCGGAGATGTGGTCTTAAATATATCAGCCAGTATTGGTGTCACTTTATACCCGCAAGATAATTCCGATACCGACTTGCTTATGCGTCATGCTGACCAAGCGATGTATAGGGCGAAAGAATTAGGTAAAAATTGTTATCACGTATTTGATACTACTATAGATGACGCGGTTAAAGTGCGACAAGAAAGCCTAGACGCTATTCGTTGCGCATTAGATAACCATGAATTTGTACTCCATTATCAGCCCAAAGTTAATATGAAGACAGGGGTGGTAGTCGGTGTCGAGGCGCTTATTCGCTGGCAACATCCAACACGAGGTTTATTAAGTCCCATCGAATTCTTACCTGTCATTGAAAGTAATCCTATGATGATTGAGATGGGTGAATGGGTTATTGATACGGCACTTGCACAAATTATTCAATGGCAAAAAACGGAACTTAATTCTCTGTTAACGATTAGCGTTAACATTGCAGCGGTGCAATTACAGCAGCCTGACTTTACGCATAGGCTAACCGCATTACTCGCTGTTCACTTCAGTGTTGAACCACGTTATTTAGAATTAGAAGTTCTTGAAACAAGTGCTCTAGATGACGTCAATCATGTCTCAACAATAATGAATGCTTGCAAGGAACTCGGCGTTAATTTTGCGTTAGACGATTTTGGGACAGGTTATTCGTCTCTCACCTATCTTAGACGCTTACCCGCAAGTTTGATTAAAATAGACCAGAGTTTTGTACGAGACATGTTGGTTGATTCTGACGATCTAGCGATTGTTACCGGCATAATAGCGTTAGCAAAATCATTTGATCGGGATGTAATTGCTGAGGGTGTTGAAACGATTGAACATGGTAAAGCTTTATTAGAACTTGGCTGTCATTTAGCCCAAGGCTATGGCATTGCTAGGCCTATGCCCGCTAATGAAATTCTTGCATGGATTAGTAATTGGAAACCTCATGCTAGTTGGCAAACGTAAGTATAATCTCTGCTACCTTGGGTGGTATTCGACGGCTTTTTAGATGAAACATTATGAATCATGCAAGTTTAATTAAGTTACTCACTTACCTCGGTGCTCTGCCATTCTTTTTAGCCATTTATCTGGGCCTGTCTAATCAGAGCTTTCTAAATGTGATGGGGATTCAATGGTTCCTCACTTATGGTTTGCTGATTTTAAGTTTTATGGCGGGTACCTTGTGGGGCCAAGTCGTGAATGGGCGCGTTAAAGTTAAGCGCATTGCATTGCTTTCTAATGCGATAACCTTGAGTGCGTGGTTTGCCTTGCTACTGGCTGATCCCAGCGTCGTATTAATCATAATGGCACTGGGGTTTGTGGCGCTGTATCTATTAGAAGCGGTTGTGATGAGCCCTATAAAAAGACCCGATTATTATCGGGTCTTAAGGTTGAGAGTAACGGCGTTAGTGGTCGTTGCGCATGGGCTTATGTTTTTGCAGGTATTAACCTGACTATTAAGGCTCGAAGGGCATGCCTTTAAAATCGAACAGTTTTCCAGAATCCTGCATTTCCATTGCTGCCATCACTTTAATCAGGTGGGTTGCGGTGAAATCAGGTGTCTGCAATTGTGCTTCTGTTAAGCCTCTCTGAAACGGTGCAGATAGATGAGTATCGGTCGTGCCTGGCTGCAGACCGATGACCGAGATGGGTTTACGAGAGTTCTTACATTCAATCGCTATATTCTTAATCAGCATGTGCAGGGCTGATTTACTGGCCCTATACGAATGCCAACCCCCCATGCTGTTATCGCTTATGCTGCCCACTCTTGCGGATAAAATACCGATTTTAGTCGGATGTTTTTTGGCGGTTGCGGTAAGAAAACGACTCACGAATAAAGCAGGCCCAACCGCATTTATATTGTAAGATTTTAATAAATGCTCACGCTGTAAACTGCGGTACGTTTTTTCAGGTTTAGTGGTCTCGTCATGTAACCAACCGGATGCAATAAATACCCAATTAATTTTCCCGTAATCGGCTAAAGCAGCAATTGAATTATCGATACTGCTGTCGTCACTGAGATCCATTGCAATATCGACAACATCGCCGTTCAGTGGTAACAGTGTATCGACATCCCGTGCCATTCTAATTAACTGAACCTGCGGGTAGTCCGCGAGAATATTCTCACAATAAGCGTGGCCGATGCCACCATTGGCCGCAATCACTAATACCCGCTTAGGATCTTCGCGAGGGTCTTCAATAAAGGTTTCGCGATTATCGAAAATAGAGTGTGAAGTTGTGGTATTACGCTCTAAAACCGTAATTTTTTTATCCGGCTTGGCATAGCTAAGACTCGCTAATGTTTGGGTTGAATGATACGTATCTAAACTACTGACGGCCAGTGTGCCCGCTTTTTCGAGTGAGATAAAACCATCCTCCGCAACGGCTTCGTCGGGTACTTCAATACTCACAATTTCACCGATAATAAATTCGGTATTATTGATGTCTAAGCTATGTCGCTCACGAAACTTCATGCCTATTTTGATGTTACTTTCTTGCACGAAGGGAGCGTTGAAATTATCTTGCCATTGTTCTGATAACCCCACCTCATTGAACTCGGAGACATTTTCAGGGTAACGGGCAGAGGTTTGGTGCGCTTGTTGATGAATATCTATATTGACATGATTGAGTGTATATACGCCGGTCTCGAGAATGTTTTTTAGGGTGCCGCGTAAGGCACTGCCGGGTCGCATGACCATGCCCAGTAACGGTGGGTTAGCGCCTAAGTGCACCACAGAGGAGACGATCGCTAAATTACTATGATGTTCAGCATTAGCCGTACCGACGAGATTGGCGCTTTTGAATCCTGAGAGTGAATTGATGAAAAACACTCTTTCATGGTCTTCTAATGCAGTGATGTCGTCTTGTGTCAGTTTCATGATGTCGCTGCTTTTTTTAAAAATAAAGAATATAGGGGTTATACGTATAAAATACGCAACATGGTTTTATATAATCGTTATATAATCACATAATGAAATCTACGCCAAAAGAGTCAATTGTCATTGTGTGGTTTAAGCGTGATCTTAGAATTCACGATCACGAACCCCTCACCATTGCTGCGGCTCTACAAAATACAGGCATTAAAGTATTGCCGTTATATGTGGTTGAACCTGACTATTGGCAGTTACCCGATAGCTCTGCCCGTCACTGGCGCTTTATTGGCCACTCCCTCACAGAATTGAATCAAGCACTGCTAAATCTTGGGCAAGGATTATGGGTAGAGCACGATACCGTTATTTCTGTATTAAAAAAATTGGCAGTACACTTTACTATTGTAGGACTGTATTCGCATCAAGAAAGCGGTAATTTGTGGACATACCAGCGCGACAAAGATGTCACAATATGGTGCATTAAAAATAAGATAAAATGGCATGAATCAGAAGCCTATGGGGTATTCAGGCGCTTTAACGATCGTGACCGTTGGTCGTATTATTGGGAAAAATACATGGTGCGCGAAAAATCCATCGCGCCAGCATCTTTAGCAAAAATAGAATCACTGAAGGTTTATGGCAATCGGTCAGAACTTGATTTGCCTGAGTTCGATTTGCCTGAACTCGACTTAACCGTGCTTGAAAGTGATGAAAATAAGCACTTACAAGAAGGGGGCCGCAGTCGGGGTGCAGAGTGCTTTAAGAGTTTTCTTAATGAGCGTGGAAAACACTATTCCTTTAATATGTCGTCGCCATTAACCGCCTTTCGCAGCTGTTCCCGACTGAGCCCTCACATTACTTTTGGTACGCTATCGTTAAGAGAGATTGTACAAAAGTTGCGTAAACAGGCTAAAACCCCCGAGCTTGAAGCCTCCTGGAAGCGTTCCTTACGGTCTTTTGATAGCCGCTTGCATTGGCATTGCCATTTTATGCAAAAACTCGAAACAGAGCCTTTGTTTGAAACATGCAATATGTTGCCTGTCTTTAATGGTCTGCGTGAAAATGAGTTTAACGAGGACTATTTTGAGGCGTGGAAGTCAGGCAATACCGGTTATCCTTTTATCGATGCTTGCATGCGATGCCTGCGCCATACGGGTTGGTTAAATTTTAGAATGCGCGCCATGCTGGTCTCTTTTTCATCTTATCAATTATGGCTGCATTGGCAGCGACCCGCTTGGCATTTGGCGCAGTGCTTCACCGATTACGAGCCCGGCATTCATTACAGTCAAATACAAATGCAATCGGGAACAACGGGTATTAATACCCTGCGTATTTATAATCCCGTAAAGCAATCGCAAGACCAAGACCCTAAAGGTGTGTTTATTAAACGCTGGGTGCCAGAATTGTCCGAGTATAGCGATGATTATATTCACGAACCTTGGACGATGCCTGTGGCGATGCAGCAACAAAAAGGTTGTGTTATTGGCGAAGCTTATCCGCAACCCATTGTGGAGCATGTCGCTGCTTTGCGCGAAGCGCGAGTAAAATTTACCGATTTTAAAAAGCATCACCCACAATTTTGGGAGCAGGCGCAAGCCCTCAATGCAAAACATGGCAGCCGTAAACGAAAGGCGAAAAGTAAGATTAAAGGCACTCAGAAAAAGACGACCAAGACAAAAATAAACATCGAAACTGATCAGCTATCCCTATTCTAACGTATCTAATTGAATGATTTCATAAACTAACCATTCAGACCGCGTAATGCCTAGGCGATACAGACAATGGCCCATAAGAAATTACATCTAGACAGTAAAGTTTGCCTTGTGTGTGATAAGCCCTTTAACTGGCGTAAGAAATGGAAAAGGTGTTGGGCTGAGGTTAACTATTGCTCTGAGCGTTGTCGGCGCCACAAACCAACTCACAATAGCTCGGATATTAAACATGCGTAGACTCTATCTTATTTTGGGAGATCAGCTTGATCGCGATTCTTTGATCTTTAATGACATCGATAGCGAAAATGATTGCTTCTGGATGGCAGAGGTCAATCAAGAATCGACGCATGTGTGGTCACATAAACAGCGCATTGCGCTGTTTCTATCAGGGATGAGGCATTTTGCAGAAGAGCTGCGCGAAAAAGGACTACCGTTGCAGTATCATTTTTTGGAAGATGAGCAGTTTAGTGACCTGGCTGAAGCGTTAGCGCACACCATCACTACCGAGCAACCGGAAGAGGTCTGGTGTGTTAGGCCGGGCGATTATCGTGTTTTCGAGTCATTGGTTAATACGTGCAAGCAATACGATGTGCCGTTTAAACAATTAAACGATCAGCACTTTCTTTCTACTCCAAAAGATTTTAAACAGTGGGCAGGAGATAAAAAACAATTACGTTTGGAATACTGGTATAGAGAATTACGTAAAAAATATCAGATACTTATGGAAGATAACAAGACGCCATTAGGTGGCAAATGGAATTACGATCAATCCAATCGCAAGTCATTTAAAAAAGAAGGGCCGCAAAATATTCCGAAAACACTGTCGTGGCCAGCGGATAAAATAACGCAAACGGTTATTGATTTGGTCAATGAGAAATTCCCCGAGCATCCTGGTACCCTGGCAGAATTACATTGGCCGGTAACACCAGTACACGCACAGCAAGCGCTCTCTCGATTTTTTGAAAACTGTTTAGAAAACTTTGGCGATTACCAAGATGCCATGTGGATGGATGAGCCCTTCTTGAGTCATTCGTTAATTTCAACCGCAATGAATATGAAGTTATTACACCCGCTGCAGGTTATTCAGACGGCTGAACGTTATCACCGAGAAAAAGGTGCCCCCTTGGCGGCAGTTGAGGGTTTTATTCGCCAAATATTGGGCTGGCGTGAATATGTGCGTGGTTTATATTGGATGCACATGCCGGGTTGGCTAGATATGAATGCGTTAGAGGCTAAGCAGAATCTGCCCGATTTTTATTGGACGGGGGACACTGACATGACCTGTATGAGCCAGAGTATTAAGCAAACGTTAACCTATGGTTATGCCCATCATATTCAGCGTTTAATGGTTACCGGCTTGTTTTCATTGCTTTATGGCATTGATCCCAAACAGATTCATCAATGGTATTTAGCGGTCTACGTGGATGCGGTTGAATGGGTCGAGTTACCCAATACTTTGGGCATGAGCCAATACGCTGATAATGGCATTATGGCCTCGAAGCCTTACGTGGCGAGCGGTAACTACATCAATAAAATGAGTAATTACTGTAAGAACTGTCGCTTTAATCCCAGTAAAGCGGTGGGCGACGATGCCTGCCCGTTCACTACATTATTCTGGGATTTTTTAGACACCCACGCCGAAGCTTTTAAAACCAATCCGCGCATGGGATTTATGTTAAAGAATTTAGACCGTAAAAGTGAAAAAGACATTGCCGATATTAAGGCACAGGCGATAAAAATTAGGGGTTTGAATTGATCGGGTTAAAAAGTAAAGGCCATCGAAACTAATCGATGACCCCCAGGTACCTAAATACCTAAGTACCTACATACTTGTCGCTTTGCTGGTAGGTTTCTTAGCGGCTTTCGCTGCTTTCTTTTCTTTTGGTGTTAACAGCGGCTGCTTTTTAGTCGCTTTTTTACTGTCTTGGCCCTTACTCATGATACTTTCCTATTCAGGTAACTCTTAAACCTATATCAGCTAAGGCCAATCTAAGTTCTTGGATGAAACAATATGAGTATGGCCCTATGGATGATCAATAGATAGGAATAGCTTACACTCGCGATCAAAGACTTAAAGAGACCGACGATGCTTAGATTTGAACACTGCAATGTTAAGACGTGTGTGCATGAGTTGCTGGCTTTGGGCAATAACAATACCAGGATGTGGAATCTTTTTAACTGGTTAGCCGAGCATGATGAATTGCAATACGGCACTCAAGCCGAAATTATTAAACTTTATAGAGAGGATGAATTAATTGGCTACAGCTTGATTGAAAACTATCAAGCTCGAACGGATAAAAGGATCCTGCATCAAGGTGTGACTTACCAAGAATTGGGCGTGGTTCATTTCAGAACGTTCGCGCCTCATCGAGATAAGGGGTATGCCACAATGCTGGCCAATAAAATGTACAACCATATTATTGCCCCTATGTTGGATCGTCATCGCCATGTTCATGGCTATGTCACCGCAACGGGTCGTGCAGCGCCGTTGATGGCCCGCACGGATATTCCCCCTTTTAATCTGGTTAAGGAGTTTTATTCCGATACCTCGTTTGCAGTGAAAGTGGCTAATTACCTAAACGAATGTACTCCTTAAATTACTGTCTTTTTATTTGAACCAAAATAGCGATTTTTGCGTAATACTTATTTGCTTTTTGACATATTGAGGAAGCGGTATGACCTTCACCGAAGAGGAACATTCCAGAATAATAGAGATGGCTTGGGAAGATAGAACACCCTTCGAAGCGATTGAGTATCAGTTTGGATTAAATGAACATTCTGTTATTAAACTCATGCGTAAAACCCTAAAATCCAGCAGTTTTAAAGTATGGCGTAAAAGGGCAAGTGGCCAAAAAACAAAGCACTTAATGCTTAGGCTACCAGGGGTTAGTCGGGGTTATTGTCCTACTCAATACAAGCAGCGTTAGCCAATACAATAAAGTCAGTCCAAGTCTCTCTATAGGCCTGTTAACAATATAAGTAATAGGTTCGACGACCCTTTGCTACTACTGAGTTTAGCTTTTTTTATCGATTGCCACTATGAATTATCTTGTTATCTCAACCTTGCTAATATATATGTATTCTTTGTAAATAGACGCTGATATACCAGCTTATCCGTATTGTTTTAAATGATGTGCGGTTTGAGTATGGATTCGAAAAGCAGTCTGTAGGGGAGGCTAAAACTTTGCACCTAGCGCTTAATTTTAAAGCTTGGCTCAGTTGCTCCTACTATGATTGAGAGCGTGAATCTTTTTTATAATGAGAGCAAGATGAGCGAAGAAACAGAGCACAAACTTAACCTTAGACACTTAACCCTTGATGACTTTGCAGACATTAAAAAATTAATGGACGCCGTCTATCCAGGTTTGGGCGGCGCTTGGCCTGAGAAAAAGTTTCGTGCTCAGCTGCAAGTTTTCCAAGACGGACAGATCTGTATTGAAGATCATGGCGTCGTAGTGGCCGCCGCATTCAGCGTTATTGTTGATTATGATAAATTCGGTGATCAGCATACTTATGACCAGATTACCGGCAATGCTTATTTAACAACGCATGATCCTCTGGGCGATGTGTTGTACGGCGTTGATGTGTTTGTGTCTCCTGATTACCACGGTATGCGTTTAGGCCGTCGCCTTTATGAAGCCCGTAAAGAGCTTTGCCAAAACCTGAACTTGAAAGCGATTGTTGCGGGTGGTCGCATTCCAAACTATCAGAATCACTCTAAGACGCTGACCCCGCAAGCATATATTGAACAAGTAAAACGCAAAGAAATTTATGATCCTATTTTGACCTTTCAACTGTCG
>JBNMOT010000012.1:0-43740 GCA_051275515.1 Oleispira sp.
AACCATTTCACCTACCACAAGTCCTGCGCCTAAACGTCGGCATAACTGCCTAAACGGAAGGTCGGTCACCCCAGCCATAGGTGCTAGCACCACGGGGTTTGGCAGTTGGTAAGGACCAATCATTAACATAAGCAAAGTATGACTTCTGGTTAAAAAGTGCGCGATAGGGAAGTCGGCGTATAATACTCATATCAAGGGTATGAATAAAGGCCTATTGCTCAGTTTTTAGTGAGTTTTTTGCAACTAAAAAGCTTGACGTGACAAATTGAGCCTTTTATTGATGTTTATCGAAAAACAGGGCTCAATTTGATTGACATAAAGGCAGGGATTTTGTAATGACAACTCTAATGGTTGGCCACAAGTTCAATTCTATAACCGACAGCTTCTGCTCCAGGATTTGAAATTTCAATCGCTATGTGGATAGGAACATTAAGCGGCATGCTATTAGATCCGGCCAATTCACCGGCTAGGTATTCTCTCGGTTTAAAATGGCGTGAGGCAATAGTTTGGTCGTTAAGGCCAGTAAATATAAGGTTTAAGTCAGGAAAGGGCTGTTGATAGTCTGCGCTATTAATTAATAGCGTATCAATATAAAGGGCTTGTTTGACTTTGGGGTGAGGGCGCACCATAAAATGTTGTGTTTTCATTAGGCTAACGTCTTGAACCGCTGGCAGCTTGCAGCTTAGTAACTCGCAGGTAACGGCATACGCTGGGCGATACTGAGGATGGCGAGACCAAGAATCAAATTTGAAGTAACCGACTTGAGCAACTAAAGCCAATAGCATGACAAGAGCGCCACTTAACCAAAACCAAAGAAACGTTGGCGCTGTTGCAATAGGCGCTTGTTTCTTGCCCTTGTGATTAAGCTTGAGTGGCTCATCCAGCAGGTCGTTAATAGAGTTCAGTTCAATTTCAATGGTACCGTGTTCGAAATCGTCATGGCTGCCTAGTGGGTATTGATCACTTTCTGGTTCTAGTGAAGGGACAGCGTTATCTGCTTGTTTGGCCCTATTCTCTTCAGTCAAATTCCTATCGATGTCTTCGACTAGGTCATCATCGACATCCATTAACGCATCGCCCCATGTCTGGTCATCTATTAAATTGGATGTCCAGCTTTCATCAGAACGGTCCGTATTACTGCTAAATTTATCGTCTTCACATTCATTATCAAGATCAAATCCGATATCTTTTTTGTTGTTATCCAGCAGAGAGTAACGAGACGGTTTGGCCTTTTCTGGCATACTGAAAATTGAATCATCCAGCTGAAGGCTGCTATTAAATGTTTCATTGCGATCATGATCTGGCTGGCGAATACCAAAGTCTTCTAAAGGATCGTCGTTAAATTGCTCAGGAGTCTCGTTATCGTCAAAAACGATATCTTCCTTTATTGGGGTAGGGCTGATCGAGGTGGGAGCCGTTGCCGTTGCCGGCGAAACTGATGGTTTAAGCGGCGCTTTATGCTCGCCACTAACAAAATGATTAGCGGCTTTAAAAACCTGCAAACAGGACCCACATCGTACAGCACCTTTTGCCGCCGATAGTTGTTCTAAGCGGAGACGAAACGTGGTCTGGCAATGCGGGCAGCGAGTAATCTGTGTCTCAGCCATAACTACTAAATCCTAAGTCCTAAATCCTTTGCTCTTGTTGACGGGCGACATGTAATTAATTAAATCTTAGTGCCTGTTAGGATGATCCAATCATCCATTTGTTTCATACCATCCATATTAAACCAAGGCTCATACGCTTGGCGTACTTCATCGGCTTGGTGGCTCAATAAGCCAGAAAGCGCGAGTTTACCCCCCGATTTTGTTAGCTTCGCGATATTCTCGGCTAAAAACATGAGAGGCCCCGCTAAAATATTAGCGACCATAATATCGGCTTGTACTTTATGTGTGTTCTCTGGCAATACAACGTCATAACGCTCAGCAGCAATGTTATTGCGTTCGGCGTTTTGGCGAGTAGCAATTAATGCTTGTGGATCGTTATCGATGCCTAGCATGCGATCGCTGCCTAATAATAAGGCGGCAATACCTAAAATACCACTGCCACAGCCGTAGTCGATAATGAGCTCACTCCCCACAACATTTTGATCTAAAAAGCGAAGACAGTGAGCCGTGGTAGGATGAGTACCCGTGCCAAACGCTAAGCCAGGATCCAGCATTAGGTTAACCGCATCTTTATCTTCAGGATCTCTCCAACTTGGGCATACCCACAAACGGTCACCAAATGGCATCGGATGGAAATTGTCCATCCACGCCCGTTCCCAGTCTTTATCTTCTACAAGCTCAAGCTTGTGCTCAGGAAAGTGAGTCCCCTGCATGTTAGGATCAGCTGCAAACAGCTGCTTCATATTAGCAATCAAGGTATCACTATTAATGTCGGCATCGAATAAACCGATTACAATCGTTTTATCCCATACGGGCATTGTGCCCAGTTCAGGCTCTAAAATAGGTTGATCAGCCCCATCTTGAAGGGTTACTGCTTGTGCGCCTTCTAATAGCATCGCGTCTTCTATGATTTCTATCTGATCGGGTAATACTTCAATTTTTAGTTGTATCCAAGCCACTAGATTGATCCTTTTAACTGTTCTAATGCACTTGCAAGTGCAAATTCATATCCCTTTGGACCTAAACCACAAATGACACCGACTGCTTTATCAGAAAAATAAGAGTGGGCGCGAAAATCTTCGCGGGTATGAACATTGGAAATGTGGACTTCAATAAAGGGAATGTTAACGCCTAAAATGGCATCACGAATAGCAACACTGGTATGCGTAAAAGCCGCTGGATTGATAATTATGAAATCAATACCCTCGCTTCCCGCTTTATGAATGCGCTCAATTAATTCAAATTCTGCATTTGATTGAAAGCAGGCCAATTCTGCGCCAGCAGCTTCAGCGTGCTGAACCAATGACTGTTCTATGTCAGCCAAGGTGGTGTGACCATAAACCCCAGGTTCACGAGTGCCTAAAAGATTTAGGTTAGGGCCGTTTAATACTAAGATTGAAGGCATATTGAGTTCCGCATAGTGAGTCGCACGGGAAATTATGAAATGATTACACATCATAATTTTTACTATTGGCGGGAGTTTGCACAAAAAGCGGCGAGGGGTCTAGTCCCTAATGCCGCTAATCCTTGACTGGGCATACTTTTACACAATTTCGACCGTCTCTTTTAGCCAAATACATCGCTTGATCGGCTAATTCGATTAATTCATTGCTACTTTGTCCTTGATGCAGGGCGATTCCACAAGAAAAGGTTGAGCTAATGGCTGCAAGTCCACCGTGAAGTAAATGTGAGAAATTATTACGAATGTCATTCATGATATGCTCTGCGTCTTCTATACCCACATTAGGGAGCACAATGGCAAATTCTTCACCGCCGTAGCGTCCAATAAAATCTGTTTTCCGTAATCGCTGAGATAAAAATAGCGCTAGATTTCTAATCACATCATCGCCAATAGGGTGTCCATGGTTATCGTTTACTTGTTTAAAATGATCAATGTCGATCATTACAAAACACAGCGATGCGTTATTACGCTGAGCGACCTTAAGTTGCTCATCTAGGGCTTTAAGAATATGGGTATGATTGAACAGGCCCGTGAGGCTATCGCGCGCAATAAGCTGACTCAACTCCCGAGCTCGAGTACCTCTCGTTCTGATGGTTGATAACAAATGTCTTGGATCAACAGGTTTTGTTAAAAAATCCTCTCCCCCTTCAGACATTGCGGCTAACTGGCGTTCTTTATCCTCTTCTCCTGACAAGTAGATAATGGGAGTATTAATGTAATTTTTGTCTTGGCGGATAACTTTAGCCAGCTCTACCCCATTGCAGCCAGGCATATACATATCCATCAGAATCATTTCTGGCTGGAAAGACTCTAGTACATTCCACACTTCCATCGGGTCGGTGACTTTTTCGGTAATCATCCCTGCCGCATTTAACGTCCTTTCAGCAAACAATGCCTGAGATTTTGAATCGTCTACGATGAGTATGCGAAAAGGTTGCTCAGGAACCAAGTTTACTAGACCTTCAAGCTGGGTAATGATGGCTTGCGGTGCAAGGCTTTCGATATTGCTGATACCCCCTAAACGCAAACATTGCAGCTTGTGGTTGAGTGTCATAAAGTGAGAATTGTAAAAGATCACAGGAATCATGGGTATTGCGGCTGTTCTCGCTTCACCTGACTTTTTAATGCCTTGGTGCTCGGCAATAATGGCTAAACCATTATCGATTGTCTGAAAATCAATATCGATAATAATCGCTAATGGATGGCGTTTACTCATCGCGTGATTGAGTGCGTCTTGTGTATTAAATAACTCGGCTCTCAAGCCAAAATAGTCCATTTGTTGTGCGAGCTGTATGGCATTGTGAGAATTATTTAAGGCAACATAAATAGGCTTTTTAACAATGATTATTTTTTCAGCTTGATTGGTTTGATCATTTCTTCGTAATACGCTCTGACTGAGCTGCAGCATTAAATCATTTAACGTGTTTAGTTGTTCGCTGCTGGGCTGATTTTCATTTTCTAGATTTGACAGGGTAGTATTAAAGTGAGTGGCAATGTCCATATATTTTGGGGAATCGAAACGCTGGGCAAAGCGTAATAATTTATCATTGGCTTGTAAGAGATCTTGGATACGCTCACCTTGCCATTGATCGTCGTGCAGGCAGCGCCATAAATCCAGCAAGTGTCTTGCTTGGTGTGTGACTCTTGTTGCAAAGTGTTGCTTAAGCCGATCTGATTTTGAAATGTCCATGGTGATCTACATCGCAAATATTGTTAATAAGCTTAGTAGTATTCATGAATTTTGCTGATACACAATCGATGTTCAATTGATGTGAGACATAAAGCAGCAAAAACTCTCGTGTGTCCTATAGTAAGTAGGTATTCGGATATTTCACGAGAGAGATTTTATTTGCTCGAAGGACTGCAACAACGAGCGACAGGTTTATTAACCCCACTATTAAAAGGGGTTATAGCAACCTTTCTAATAAGCTTGTTCGTATTATTACGCGCTGATGATAAACAATGGATAAAAAATGAGTTGTTTGTTTCCGCTCAGCAGGATTTTGGTGCAGGGGCTGAACAGCGCCTGCGCGATTGGCAAGCACTGTATGAAGACTTGCAGAATAAAGACGAAGATGAAAAGTTACGCGCTGTGAATTATTTTTTTAATAATACGGTTAAGTACGTCAGTGACGAGAAACACTGGGGTCAGAAAGATTATTGGGCAACGCCTTATGAGTCCCTCACGACAGACGGTGCTGACTGCGAAGACTTTGTAATCGCCAAATATTACACCTTAAAAGAGCTTGGGGTTGAAGTAGACAAGTTACGTATTACCTACGTTAAAGCTTTGCGCATTAATCAAGCACATATGGTACTAACTTACTTCCCCACTCCTGACGCGATTCCCTTGGTATTAGATAATCTAATCGGTAAGATATATTCTGCCGATCGGCGTCAAGATCTTGAGCCTGTGTACAGTTTTAATGGCTCAGGAATGTGGTTAGAACGAATGAAAGGTCAGGGGATTCGTATGGGTAATCCCAATAAACTAGATTTATGGACGGGCTTGCGACTCAGAATGTCTGCGCAAGGCATGGAAATTTAAAGCCTGTAAAGGGCAAAAAAGGTGTTACAAGGAAATGGATATGACATTAAAGCGTCAACTCAGTTTGATGGCGAGTGCACTTATTCTTTTATTATTAATTGGGAATTTATTTGTTACGCTGACGAATTCAAGTAATTATTTTCAGCAGCAATTAAATGCTCGTGCTTACGATGCGGCTACGTCACTGGCGTTGTCTATGTCGAATGCGGTGGCTGATGGTGATAAGGTAAAACTTGAACGCATGATCGATGTTTTATTTGATCGTGGTTTCTTCTCAGAAATATCATTGCAGCTTGTTGATGGTAGTCAGCTAGAGCGTCGTGCAGAGCAGAGCGCGTATACTGAAGCGGCTCCTACTTGGTTTATAAACTTTGTTGATATGGAGGTTATTCCTGCGCATACCGACGTCACTCAGGGTTGGAAACGATTGGGCAGTTTAACGGTTCAAAGCAATACCGACTCTGCTAATCTTGACTTGTGGAATATTGTGATGGGAGAAGTGGTTTGGTTTTTGTGGATGGCACTTATTAGTTTAGTCAGCCTGCAAATTATTTTGCGCTGGATGTTTAAACCACTTGAACGGGTGGAGCAGCAGGCGTTAGATATTAGTGAACGGAACCTTTATGAACAAAAAAAGTTACCGAGAGCACGTGAATTAAGACGGGTCGTACTTGCGATGAATCAAATGGTACGAAAGCTTAAAACCGTTTTCGCTGAACAATCGGCCATTACCGAAAAACTGCGTGAAGAAAGTTACCATGATGATGTGTCACAATTATTGAATCGTCGCGGCTTTGATCAACGACTGCAGCATATTATACAAGAGCCTGACGGCTATAGTGGTGTATTAGTCTTATTGCAGGTGCAAGATTTTGCTCAATTCAATCAAGAGCAAGGGCGTGAAGAGGGTGATGAATTATTATTTCGCATTGGTGAAATTCTTAACCAATGGCATCGCGAGCACAGTAACGCACTGATCAGCCGCCGCAGCGGAGCCGATTTTTCATTGTATATTCCTGCAACGGATTTACTTCACAGTGAAGAGATGGTTGAACAGTGTTTTAATTTATTATCAACCACTGCACTGTCTCAGCGTGGTGGCGTGAATTTTCATATTGGAGCACTGTTCATTCAACGCTCATTAGTTATTGAAGGCACGCATGACGATGTGCCCGTGTCTTTGGTTGATGTCTTAAGTAAGGCTGATGTTGCTTTACGACAGGCTCAAACTCAGCCTATCAGTCGCTATGGGTTTTATGAGAAAACTAATGAAGCAGCAGAGCGCACGGCAGGTGAGTGGAAGCTGATGCTGGAAACAGTACTGCAAGAAGAATGTATCGAGTTGCACTATCAGCCTATATTGGATGCAAGAGGGGAGACGGTTTTGCACTTTGAAGTGCTTAGTCGTATTCGTGATCAGTACGGGCTTATTTCAGCCGCACGTTTTTGGCCCATGGTTGAGCGTCATCAGTTAACCCCAAATTTTGATCTATTGGTGATTAAAACGTTATTGGAGCAATTGCAGGCATCTTCATTAATCAACGAAGGTACTTGTAAAAAGTTTTGTATTAACTTATCGGCCGCGTCTATTTTATATGAATCGTTTCATGATCAATTGGAAGTATTGCTGGATCAATACCCTCAATGGCGTGAACTTTTATGTATTGAAATTTCAGAGTTTTCAATATCACACATAGAATCGCCGCTGGCTCGCTTAGCTCAACGTTTGAAGATAAAAGGTGTTGATCTTGGAATTGATCAAGTGGGCACTGGGTCGTTAGCTTTTGCCTATCTACAGCGTTTGCCACTCAGTTATTTACGTATTGCGGGCAGTTTTAATCGAGGCTTACACTTAGCGTTAGATCATAAGTTTTTTATTCAATCTATGGTGCAAATTGCTCACAACTTAGACTTACAGGTATTAGGTGAAGGTGTAGAAAATAAAGATGACATTGAAGCGCTAAAGCAGACCGGTGTTGATGGTATGGGAGGGTACTATTTTACTCCCCCGATTAATGGTCTGGATGCGGCGCTCAGATGGGGAGTCAGCTCAACGAATAACAATGATAAAATATAAGACCTACGACAATGTGTCGCTGGTTTTAAATTATGAGCCGCGTAATATGCACATATCATTTAAAGAGAGCGTTATATTTTGAAATATAATAATCAATCCGTGCGTTTTTTAATCATGAGTTCTATCTTTTTACTTTCATCATCCGTTTTTGCGGAGCTCTTGGTTGAAGAAGGCTATGTGCGTAAACCGATTCCAGGGCGCACGATGAGTGCCGCGTTTATGACCATTAATAATACGGGAACAGCCGACGTTGTCTTAAAAACAGTGGCAATAAAAGGCACCCAGAACGTTGAAATTCATACGCATACTCATAAAGAGGGTATTATGCGTATGCGTCAATTACATGAACTAGTGATTAACGCAGGGGATTCTGTTGTGCTTGCACCGGGTGGTGTGCATTTAATGATGTTTGGGATTGAACAATTGCCTGACAATCCACAACTAACCTTATGTGACGAACTTAAAAATTGCTCTACCGTCTCGCTTTCCGTTCGTAACTTGGTCCCGCACCTGTAAATCATTGAGTCTTAGGAGTCTATAAATTGGCTCACAGCCTCTTTTATCTCATTGGGTTTAAAAGGTTTACTGATAACCGCGACAGCCCCAAGCGTCATTAATAGTGTGATTTCTGCAGGGTTGTTATCAGCGGTGACCACAATCACAGGCACCTGCGTGATACTTTTCATGTCGCTAATTCTTTGTAATACTTCTTTTCCGTCCATCTCAGGCATCTGGTTATCTAACAGAACTATATCAGGCCGCCACGCTTGATAGATCTCTAATGCGTCAGCACCATTGCTCGCTTCTTGGCACTGATAACCTTCTGTGGTCAGTATTTTTCTGAGTAGCATGATGTTGACCTTAACATCGTCAACGATTAACACCTTACCTAAATACGGTGCTTTTAGGTTATTCGATACATCACGTTGAATCGATGTTCGAGACGATTTCATGGGGTGGTATTTTATGTGAGAGATTGATTCTTCTTCATATTCGCACTCTAAATTAAGATGGCGTCCTATTATTTTTAAGAGCTGACTGCGCTTAAAGGGTTTACTCAAAAAATCATCAGCACCTTGATTGAGAATGTCTTGTTGTTCTGACTTAAATACGCGGGCACTCACCGCAATAATCGGCGTCTTGATACCCCGTTCGGTTGCCTTAATCTTGCGAATAACGTCTTCGCCTCCCGTCACCGGCATACAAATATCTATTAATACCAGATCTGGAGACTCTTGTTCTATTGCGATGCAAGCCTCCAGCCCGTTATTGGCTTCAATAATGTTAAATCCAAGAGGTGCGAGGGTCTGTTGAATCAAACGATGGTTATCTTCTATATTATCGACGACTAATATTTTCTTGTTGCTCTGCCCAAGTTTGAATCCTGTGATTTCATAGTGTGAATCATATTTTTTACTGTTCTTAGCGGCTTGTATGTGTAGTGTTATGCGAAAGATAGAGCCCACGTTTATGGCACTGGTGAAGCTGATGTCGCCGCCCATTAATAGTGCATATTCACGGGCGATGACCATTCCCAATCCTGTGCCGCCCGAAGACTGTAAACCTGATGCGGTTTGTCCGAACACGGCAAATACCTTCGATTGCTCTTCAGGTGCAATACCAAACCCTGTATCTTCTATTTCAATGGTCAGTAACATCGCATCTGGTATGTTACTGGTGACTACCTTTTCAGCTCGTGCGCGTAAGATGATCCCACCATGGTCGGTAAACTTAACCGCATTACTCAGTAAGTTTATGAGTACTTGTCGTAGCTTACCTTGATCACTGTTAATGAACTGTGGTGTGTCTTTATGAATATTAAGATCAAGGCTTATGTCTTTTTTATCGGCTAACCCTTTGAATGTTTGTTCGATTTCACTTAATAGCGCTTTTAAATCGAAATCGTTATTGATTAAGTTAGTATGACCGGCTTCAATTTTTGAAATATCCAGTATGTTATTAATTAGGAGTAATAAATTATTGCCCGCCGTGTTGATGATAGTAAGGGTTTTTTTATCGTCACCCGTAAGGTTAGTGTTCTGCTGCATGAGTTCTGAAAATCCTAGAATCGCATTCATGGGTGTGCGAATTTCGTGGGACATATTTGCTAAAAAAATACTCTTGGCGGAGTTCGCTATTTCGGCACTTTCTTTCGCTTTTTCGAGTTCTTGTGTACGATCAATAACACGTTGTTCAAGCTCGTGATTGGCATTACGTAGACTCATGGCAAGCTCTTTTTCAACCGCTTCTTTTCCTTTGCGAATGAGGTTAACTTTTTCTGCCAGTGCAAGGGATAACATGATCATCTGGGCCATAAAGCCCAATCGAATCCAAGTGACTGGTTCTTCGATGATACCAATGTCTAGGCGCGAAAGCGGAAACATCACAAAGCCCATGATAAAGAAAACCCAAGACAGTGTGTATGCCCGCGCTGCGGGATAACCTTGATACCAGCCGAAACACCCGGCAAGCAACATATAAACGAAAGTAATCACTACCAGGAGCTGAAAAGATACGATGATGTCTATATAAGAAAAAATTAAGCTTCCCAGTATTAAGGTACCCCAACTCCAAAAAACAATCTGGTTGATTACATACAGTCGTGGGGCTTTTTGTGGCAGTTTTAATAAATAACCAGTCAGCAGCAGCAGTGAGGCCATTGCGATTGAAAAAGCGATGGGTATTAATTTTATCCATGTCAAATGAGGTATTAAATATTGAGTAAGCAAGCCTTCATAATAAGATCCAGCAATTCCTAGTCCTAATAAAAATAAGGCGTAATAAAAGTAGCCTTTATCCTTTAATGCCAGTCCCAGGAAAAAACTATAACCCAGCATAATGAGTAAGCCGCCATAAGTAATCCCTATTATTAACAGGTCTAAAAATCCTTTTTTTGAATGAGCCTCAATCGATTGCAGGGTTAAATTTAGGATCATAGGTGCTTGGTTTTCAAAGCGTAGATAAATCATTCTTTTTTCTGCCAAGTCTGGCATATGTGCACGAAATACAAATTGGCGATCTTCTAAATCTCGTGTAGAAAAAACTCTACTATTACCGGTTTTAATGCTTTTAAAACCATCACCTTCAGAAAGGTAAAAATCCACAAAATTAAAGTTAGTTAGCCCTAATATCAGACGCCAATCTTTTATACGTTTACTTTGGTTTATGAGAGAGAATCGAACCCAGTAAGCAGAATCCGTAAAACCAAAGTGGGGAATCTTCTTGAAATTAGGTATAAAGCTGTTGGCTAATCGAGGTGAGGTAATGTCATCAATCGTCCACTGCTTGTCTTTGTCTTCTAGAATCTCTAAAAACATTCCCAAAGGGTAGCTTTCTTGATTGTCCGTTAAGATCAGTGAATTTTGGGCATGGACGTTGTTTATGGATGTTATAAGAACGACTAGAGAGATAACAAAAGTGAATACTTTAGTATTTAGTCGCTTGAAAATTGCTGTGTGGACGCTGGATATCATTAATACGCAATTATCAATTGTAAGTAAATGTACAAAACTTGTACCTCAATGAGTCATCCTTGGGTAGCCAACGAGTCTCATGATTAATGCTGATGGGTTAATGTTATAAATATAGTTGATAAAATACAAAATGAATAGTGCAGCCGCTATTCAGTTGAGGATAAATTTGTCTGGTTGCGAGGGATGAATTAAAAAACACATAAACTTGCCTCTGTGTTTGCGTTTAACGGTTCTAACGCAGCCAAGTTGACGTTGAAATTGATCGTACCTTAGTCATTACTGCTAGTCATTACTGCTAGTCAAACCCAAATGCGTAACAATGCCGCACACCACAAAAGGCTGTGATAGAAAGTGCTACAGAGACTCTAGAGAAAGGCTATGATTGGTTTGAAGTGGTTGATCGTGAAACCGATACGACTCCATCCAGAACATGGACAGGCATAGGTTTTGGCATTTCACAGCGCTTTACGAATCTACTCAACAATTGTTAAGCAAGTGTATTGTGCTAAAGCATTGGCAATAAATCTGCTGATTCGTAGTCTTGGTCGCGTGACTTTTGCACGTGACCATCATGAAAAATTTACCCATTTAAAAGGTAAAAAACCCCACAGAGTCCTGTGGGGAAAGTCATTAATGACTCAGTGGCTGATCATCCATGGCCTCATAGATGGAAACATCTTACTTCCATCGGCGGTATACATTACGTTAGAGTTGCGTTTTTTATGCGTACAGCCACAACCATGTTTTAACTTTTCTGCATTTTCTGCACGAGAGTCAGCATTAGAATGCTGGGGCTCATGCTGAGCCACCTCGTTACGCTCTATACCTTGTTTTTTCTCCTTATCCATATTGAGAAAAGCAGGCGACATAATAATCACTCGCCCAGACAGCGCATCACAGGTTGGACACGGTGCAGGTGCCGCATGATTATCCATGCTAGCGAGTTCGTAAAATAAGCCATGTTCCGAACACTTATAGTCATATACAGGCATGACGCATCTCCTTTATTATTTAATGTCTGGCGCCAAAGGCATATCCACGCTGCCATCAAGAAATTTAGTTGGCCCATCGGCATTGGGTTTTATATCAAACTCAAAGATGTCGGTGGGTAACCAGAGCGTCGCACAGGAGTTGGGTATGTCGACCACACCACTAATGTGGCCTTGCACCGGGGCCGTTCCTAGTAACGAATAGGCTTGGGCGCCTGAGTAACCAAATTTCTTCAGGTATTCAATGGCGTTTAAACACGCTTGTCGATAAGCAACATTCACATCAAGGTAATGTTGCTTGCCTTTTTCATCGACTGAGATTCCTTCAAAAATTAAATAGTCATCATATTTTGGAGTAATAGGGCTTGGTTTGAAGATAGGATTTTTAATGGCATATTTTTCCATGCCGCCTTTGATTAAATTGACGCGTAAGTGAATCCAGCCCGCCATTTCAATCGCGCCACAAAAGGTAATTTCACCATCACCTTGGCTAAAGTGAAGGTCACCTACAGAAAGACCGGCGCCTTTAACATAAACAGGGAAGTAGACCTTAGAACCCCGGGATAAATCTTTGATATCACAGTTACCGCCATGTTCTCTCGGCGGAACGGTACGAGCCCCTTCGGCGGCTGCGATTTTTGCATCTTCAGGTTTCATGCGGCCCATATGCGCAGTTTCGGCATACGGCATACACGCTAAAGCAGGTACTCTGTCAGGTTCAGTGTCGTACAGTTCTTTCTCTCGGGTATTCCATATATCCAGCATTTCTTTCGAAGGCATAGTACCGATTAGCCCTGGGTGAATAAGACCCGCAAATTCAACGCCGGGTATGTGACGCGAACTGGTGAACATGCCGTTAAAATCCCAGATAGATTTTTGTGCTTCAGGAAAGTGTTCGTCTAAAAAACCACCACCATTTTGCTTAGAGAAAAACCCATTAAATCCCCACTGACTTTCTTCAAAGGTGCCAATGTCTAAAATATCGACGACGAGCAGATCACCGGGTTCTGCACCCTCAACCGCGACGGGGCCAGATAAAAAGTGGACCTGTGTTAAATCAACGTCTCTGACATCGGAGGCGTCATCATTATTTTTAATTTGACCGCCAGTCCAATCAAGGCACTCAATTTTAAAATCATCACCTGGCTTAACCGTAGCCACCATCGGTATATCAGGATGCCAGCGATTGTGTATATCATCATGCTCGTAAGCTGATTTATTCAGGTCTACTTTAATTATTGTGTCAGTCATTTTATGCTCCTAATATAACCGAATGGTACTTTTTAGTTTAAATTTTAAAATAATCTGCCCGCTATTTTAATCAAACAGACAGGTATTTTTTGATTTGTTCACTGTTGACGTTGTCTCGCATATCCTCGTGAATGAATTCGCCTTTATCAATGACAATAATTCGATCAGCGACGGCCATGGTAAAACTCAGTACTTGTTCAGAAACAATAATAGTGATGTCTCTTAGCTTTTTAATTTCATTTAAAATATTGGCAATGTCTTTGATGATTGAAGGCTGAATGCCTTCGGTGGGTTCATCTAACAGTAATACTTTAGGATTGGTTACCAGTGCTCGTGCAATGGCTAATTGTTGTTGTTGGCCTCCGGATAAGTTGCCGCCTTTGCGGTGACGCATGTCTCTTAACACAGGAAAGAGCGCATAAATATCATCAGGAATTTCTTTCAGTTTTGATACTTCCATGCCTGTTTCAATATTTTCTTTGACGGTTAGGTTTGGGAAAATCATACGACCTTGAGGAACGTAAGCGATACCCCTCTCAACACGCTGATAACTTTCACTGTTTGAAATGTCTACGCCATCTATTTTAATCTCGCCCCCCGCTGACGGTAATATGCCGATCAATGATTTAAATAGCGTCGTTTTACCCATGCCGTTGCGTCCCATAATGGCCAGCGTTTCGTTTTTGGGTACCGTGAAATTTAAATCACTGATCACTTCGCTTTGGCCGTAACAGACTTTTAAATTAGAAACGCTTAACATAATCTCACCTATTTATAATTTCGTTTGCTCGATTCACTCATGGCTGCATCATTCATCTGTCTAACTCGGCAGCCACGTTAGTGACCCAGATAGACTTCAATCACTTTTGGGTCGTTTTGCACCGTCTCCATATCACCGGTGGCTAAAATCTTCCCCTGGTGAAGTACCGTTACTTTTTGTGCGATGCGGGCAACAAATTCCATATCGTGCTCAATGACTAATACGGATCGACCTTTGCTAATTTTCTTCAGTAATTCTGCGGTTTGTTCTCTCTCTTTTACACTCATGCCTGCAACCGGTTCATCGAGCATCAGTAATTGAGGATCTTGGATAAGCAGCATGCCTATTTCTAACCATTGCTTTTGTCCATGACTTAACAAACCTGCTTCGCGATCAAGTGCCTCTTCCAACATAATTTCTTTGGCTATTTCGTGAATTTTAGCCATCACTTTTTCACTGCGTTTAAAAATTAGTGATCCAAATACACCCCGACCTTCAGGGTAAGAAACTTCAAGATTTTCAAGTACGGTTAAGTTTTCATAAATTGACGGTGTTTGAAATTTACGACCCACACCCGCTTTGACAATCGCGTGCTCTGATAAACCCGTGAGCTCGTGGTTTAAAAATTTAATGCTACCTTCTGTCGCTTTAGTCTTGCCACAGATGAGGTCTAATACTGTTGTTTTTCCTGCACCGTTAGGCCCAATAACAACATGCAATTCATTTTTTTCAAGATAGAAGTTAAGTTTATCGACGGCTTTGAAGCCGTCGAATGAAACGGTTAAATCTTCTATGGATAAGGTGAAATTAGTATTGGTCGTATTCATTACCGAGCATCCTTTGTTTTTCGCAGTTTCGCGTATGCGATTAACTTGCTAAACCCCTTACCGATAAAACTAAATTTATTGGTTAATTTGTGGCCGTGATCATTCCACAAGCCTGCCAGCCCATTCGGGAATAACATGACGACAGCGATGAACAATCCACCAATAAGGAATAGCCACAGTTCAGGGAAGGATTCAGAAAAAGCAGTCTTACCAAAATTAATTAATAACGTTCCATAAACAGCGCCGATCAGAGACATACGCCCCCCCACCGCGGCAAAAATAACCATTTCAATAGACGGTACAATACCCACGAACGAAGGTGACATAAACCCAACTTGCAGCGTGAACATGGCTCCGCCTATTGCAGAAATCATGGCGCCAAAACAGAATACAAATATTTTAAAGTTCGCCACGTCATAACCTGAAAACCTTACTCGATCTTCCTTGTCGCGAACGGCTAATAAAATACGGCCAAACTTACTGGTTAAAATAACGCGGGAAACAACGATGACGAATAAAAGCAGTACGCAGGTAATAAAGTAGAAAATAGTTTTTGCGCTGTCCGACGTAATATCCCAACCGTTTAAAGTACGCAAATCAGTGATGCCATTAATGCCGCCGGTAAACCCTTGCTGACCCACAATAAGTACGGTGAGAATAACGGCGATAACTTGAGTAATAATGGCAAAGTAAACACCGCCAACTCTGCGTTTAAACATGGCTGCGCCAATAATGTAAGCGAAAACCGCGGGTATTATGAGTATCGCTAAAATGGTGAAAGTAAAACTGGTGAAGGGTTCCCAAAACCATGGCAGTTCTGTTATCTGATTCCAGTCCATAAAGTCAGGAATACCGGGAGTCGATTGAATAGCGGTATTTTCTGGAGATGACGCTTCGAGTTTTAAAAACATCGCCATTCCATAGCCACCTAAACCAAAAAATATTCCTTGGCCTAAACTCAATATTCCTCCATAGCCCCATAACAATACCAAGCTGACGGCCGCAAAGGCATAGGTTAGATATTTACCGGCTAATCCGAGACGGAATGAGTCTAAGAAAAGGGGAAATATCACCAGTATTAATACGGCAAGAATAATAAAGCCCGTGAGGCCTTTCTTTCCGCCCATCATTTTTTCATATACGAAGCTCATAACGCTCTCCAAGATACTTTAGTCAATGTAAGCGTCATGACTACTTACATGGGTGATGTTTATATTGACAATAAAGCGCCGACTTAACGGCGCACTTTACTGGCGAACAACCCTTCTGGTTTAAACATCAAGATCAATACTAAAGCGAACAGGGTGTATACCTTTGCCATAGATCCACTGATGAAGAATTCAAGAATTGATTGCGCCTGAGCGATAGAGAATGCGGAAGCGATTGTGCCGAATAAGCTGGCAGCGCCACCAAATACAACAACCATAAAAGTGTCCACAATATATAACGTGCCGGTTGTGGGGCCTGTCGAAGCAATCGTTGTAAAGGCTGCTCCTGCAATACCGGCAATACCGCAACCTAAAGCGAAGGTGTAGCGATCGACTTTTTTGGTATTAATACCCACTGCGCCGCTCATGACTCGATTTTGTGTGGTGGCTCTAACGCGTAACCCCCAGCGTGATTTGTACATAAGGTAATAAACAGAAAGTGTGACGACCGCAGTTAACCCTAAAACAAACATGCCGTTGATTGGAATGAAAATGGTTTCCGTTGGCTGGTAAGATCCAAGCAACCAATCAGGAAGTGTTGGGCTGACTTCGCGTGCGCCAAATAGTGAGCGAAATGATTGCTGCATGATTAGACTCAAGCCCCAGGTCGCTAACAAAGTATCTAAGGGTCGTGAGTACAAATGGCGGATCAGTATAAACTCAGCAAAATAGCCTAATATTCCGGCGACAAAAAAAGCCGCGACAATGGCAAAAACAAAATAGTAAGGCATAAATGCAGGAAAGTAGGTTTCGGTCATTGTCGCCATAAAGTAGGTGGTGTAAGCGCCGACAGCCATGAACTCACCATGAGCCATGTTGATAACACCCATTTGACCAAAGATGATGGCAAGGCCTAAGGCCATTAGCAAAAGAACACTGAACAAACTAAAGCCAGCGAAACCCTGCATAGCGAATATTGATATCAATTCACTATTTGTATATGCGTCCATTATTAATCTCCCCATTAACCAAAAGAAACGATGACTCAGTCAGTGCAATAACGTAAATCTTTGGGTGGATGCGTGAACGTCCTTGTTCACGATGTTAGTGTTAAAAAATGTACGGTAGTGGTTTACTGGTAGCCTGCAGGGAATGGATCTGGCTCAAGTAACTCAGAGGTATATACCACGGTTGCTTGACCGTCTTTGTTCCATTTACCCACACGAGCCTTACTCCATAGGTGATGGTTTTTATGCAATTTCACATAACCTTCTGGGGCAGTTGTGAGTTCAATATCACCCTTTTCTGATTCGGCGACTACTTTGTCAACATCAAAAGATCCTGCTCTCTCAACCGCTGCTTTCCATAACCAAGGACCTAAATAAGCCGCTTGTGTAACGTCGCCCATGACACTGTCTTCGCCCCACATTTCTTTGAACGCCTTAACGAACGCGATATTGTTAGGATTATCCTGACTTTGGAAGTACTTCATGATTGAGTAGAAACCTTCGAGGTTTTCACCGCCTATACCCAATACTTCATCTTCTGTTACTGAGATCGTTAACAGTGTTTGATTTTTAGAGGTAATGCCGGCCGCTTTAAGTTGCTTAAACCAAGCAACGTTACTTCCACCAACAACGGCGGCGTAAATTACATCAGGTTTTTTTAAACGAATTTTGTTGATGACAGAACCGAATTGAGTATCGCCAAGCGGTTTATATTCTTCACCGACAACTTTACCGCCCAGTACATTTTCAATGTGCTTACGGGCAATTTTCATGGAGGTACGAGGCCAAATATAATCAGACCCGATTAAATAAAATGTTTTAGCTTCCTTTTCTTTAGCAACCCAGTTCAAACCATCCAGAATTTGTTGCGTCGCTTCTTGACCGGTGTAGATCACATTCTTTGACTGCTCTAGTCCTTCATAAAACGTGGGGTAATATAAAAGACCATTTTCTTTTTCAAAGACGGGCAGTACCGCTTTACGTGATGCCGAAGTCCATGCACCAAAGACAGCCGCTACCTTGTCTTGTACTAAAAGTTTTTTACTTTTCTCCGCGAAGGTCGGCCAATCACTGGCACCGTCTTCTTGAATGTATTTAATTTGACGACCTAAAATACCGCCCGATTCATTGATCTGTTTGATGGCTAATTTTTCAGCTTCTTGAGCACCGGTTTCACTAATGGCCATGGTGCCTGTCAGTGAATGTAAAATACCGACCGTTACCGTGTCATCGGTGACGGCTAGGCCTGTTGTATTAACCTCTGCAGAAGCCGATAGACTGATACTGGATAGTAGAATCGCAGCAGGCAGCGCCAGCATTCCTTTTATAAAGTGCCTGCGCACAAATTTGTGCAGACCAGAATAGCTCGTATTTTTCATGGTGTAGCCTCTTGGGTATTTATAAAAAAGATAAGTTTTTCGTCCCAAAAAGTATCGCTAATTTTCGATTCTACTAACATGCGCGTATTGCTCTAGCCACCTACGTCATTTGACGCATAGAAGCTGGCATGACTTTTGATACGTTCTCTATATATGTGATACGTACTGTTATGTTTAAGGATCGCTAAGCCTTATATTTTGGAACGCTAAGAATGAGAGAGCAAAATGTATCAGGCACTCGGCGAAATTATAATCGTTGGGTTGCCAACCAAACGTTAGAAGACTATGCATTACGCTTTACCGCGAAAAGTGCCCGAAAATGGTCACTGGCAAGTGTTTCAAATACGGCGCTAGGGGCGATATCATTTCTTGCATTAGAGGCTATTGGAGGTGTAATTACCCTTCATTATGGTTTTGAAAATGCCATTGCGGCCATTCTGGTGGTATCGTTTATTATATTTTTAACCGGCTTACCCATTACTTATTACGCTGCGCGCTACGGCGTAGACATAGACCTACTCAGTCGTGGTGCTGGGTTTGGTTATATCGGCTCTACCATCACGTCGTTAATCTACGCGTCATTTACGTTTATATTTTTTGCTTTAGAAGCGGCCATCATGGCTTCGGCATTAGAGCTGCTGTTTGGCATACCGCTTAGCATCGGCTACCTCGTGAGCTCTCTTGTCGTCATTCCCTTAGTTACCCACGGTATTACCTTTATTAGTCGGTTCCAGCTATGGAGCCAGCCGCTCTGGCTGATTCTACAATTACTGCCTTTTGTTTTTATTTTATGGCAAGAAACAGGGGCGATAGAAGAGTGGACAAGCTTTAAAGGGATAGCACCATCAGAGGGCAACGGCTTTAATGTGCTTTTCTTCGGTGCAGCATCGGGGGTGTTATTTTCATTGGTTGCGCAAATTGGAGAACAGGTTGATATTTTAAGATTTTTACCTGAACAAGATAAAAAAAACAGTTGGCGTTGGTGGGTCGCACTGATCGCCGCGGGCCCTGGTTGGATTATAGTAGGAGCGATAAAAATACTAGCCGGATCATTTTTGGTGGTATTAGCGATTAATCATGGTATTGCGATTGACGTCGCGGATGATCCCATTCAAATGTATCTCGTTGCGTTTAGTTATTTACATTTATCCCCCATGGCGACCCTTGCGATTGCCGGTATTTTTGTCATTATTTGTCAGTTAAAAATTAATGTGACGAATGCGTATGCGGGATCGATTGCATGGTCTAACTTTTTTTCTCGCTTAACCCATAGCCATCCCGGAAGGGTGGTGTGGTTAGTCTTTAACGTGGTGATTGCGTTATTGGTGATGGAGTTAGGTATTTACGATGCGATAGAAAATATTTTAGGCATCTATTCCAGTGTGGCCGTTGCTTGGGTTGGCGCACTCGTTGCGGATTTAGTGATTAATAAACCTTTGGGACTGAGCCCTAAGCATATTGAATTTAAACGCGCACATTTATACGATATTAATCCCGTCGGTGTCGGCGCAATGTTAATTGCATCAATATTAGGGGTAACGTCTTACGCGGGTGAGTTTGGTGAGCTCGCTCAGGCACTGTCCCCTTATATTGCATTGGTTACTGCATTTATTGTCTCCCCTATTATCGCGATGCTTACTAAAGGACGTTATTACATTGCGCGTCCTAGTTCCGTCATTGCCACGAGTAACGGCTTTGCCTGCTGCAAGGTTTGCCAGAATGAATTTGAAGTGGAAGATATGGCGGCTTGCCCTGCTTACGGTGGTACTATTTGTTCTTTGTGTTGTTCTTTAGATGTGCGCTGTCATGACCAATGTAAAAAAAATTCTAGGTTGGGTGACCAATCAGCACAATTTATCTCCGCTATTTTACCGCAACAATTAGTCTCTAAAATGAATGCGAGAATGTTGCATTTTTTAGGATTATTTACTGTCATTACCGCCATTATCGCTGCACTTTTTATGCTTGTTTATTTACAGGGCCCACCGCTCGCTCCAGATATTAAATTTTATGTCTCTTCTACGCTCATTCAGTTATTTTTTATATTATTAATCATAGTCGGTGTGCTGACTTGGTTGTTTGTATTGGCAACCGAAAGTCGACAGTTTGCGTTAGCAGAATATGAACGACAAACCGAACTACTTTCTAAGGAAGTGGGTGCTCATAAAGAAACCGACCATGAACTTCAGCAGGCAAAGGAAACGGCTGAAGCCGCCAATCAAGCTAAAAGTCGTTATCTTACGGGTATTAGTCATGAATTAAGAAGCCCGCTAAATTCGATGTTGGGATACGCCCAGCTGTTGGAAAAAGATAAAGGGTTAACAGACACGCTTCGTAATAAAGCAAAAATTATTCGCCGCAGTGGAGATCACCTTGCTGACATAATTGAAGGGTTACTTGATATCTCACGCATAGAGGCGGGTCGTATTGAATTTCGACGAGATCAAGTTCAACTTCAAAGTTTGATCGATGAGCTAATAGAAATGTTTCATTTACAAGCTGACGCCAAAGATATTCAATTTGAATACAATGCACTCAGTTCTATTCCCAATGTTGTCATTGCTGATGAGAAACACCTACGCCAAATACTGATTAATTTATTATCTAACGCCGTTAAGTTTACTCAAAAAGGGCGAGTATCACTGAGTGTGAGTTATCGAAATCAGGTGGCCGTTTTTACCATCTCTGATACGGGTGTTGGCATAGCGCCACGGGATGAAGAACGAGTGTTTGAACCCTTTGAACGCATTAAAACTTCGGCGCTGCCCCAAGTTCAAGGTACTGGTCTGGGTTTGACAATTAGTAAGTTATTAACAGAAATTATGGGTGGTGAAATAGTGCTCACCAGTGAGGTGGGTGTAGGAAGTTCGTTCAGGCTGGCACTTATGCTGCCTCGTGTTTTTGAACCCAACATTAGATTGCAGCCTGTCGCCTGTATTGAATCGTATATCGGTGACCCTAAAACAATCATGGTCGTCGATGATGATGCTTACCATAGGGGGCTTATTAGTGAAATATTAACCCCGCTGGGTTTCATGGTGCTCGAGTCTGCGGAGGGTGATGCTTGTTGTCGCTATCAACACCTTGAAAAGGTTGATCTGTTTTTATTAGATATCTCGATGCCGGGCATGAGTGGCTTATCATTAGTTGAAACGTTAAGGGAAAAAGGGATCAGTGCTCCGATCATTATGGTGTCCGCTGATGCGTATGAAAAACCCGATGATGTCATCCCTGGCAATAAAATACATTCTTATGACGAGTACATTACTAAACCTATTCGCGATAGTATTTTGCTGGATAAACTCGCCAATGCATTGAATTTACAATGGTGTTATGAAACGGATATAGAAACACAAATTTCACCTAGAGCGGTTAATGCCGCTTATGAATTAAATGATCATGACGTATTTGAAGGTGTGACGGAGAAGGATTTTCGTGAACTTATTTCATACGCTGAAATAGGGTTTATCGACGGTATAAATAATGTGCTTTTACGTATAGATCAGGCCGGTGGAACAGAGCGTTTTGTGATTAATGTTCGTCAATATTTAGAACGTTATCAGTTTGAAAAAATCATCTCCATTAGCAAAAGAGGACTGCTATCATGACCGATAATGAATCGAAAGGTATTGTATTGGTTGTGGATGATTCGGCGGATGCAATAGGGATGTTAAATGAGTCTTTGGCAAACGAAGGTTATACCGTATTCGTTGCAATGGATGGTGTGCAGGCATTAGCCGTTGCCGGACGGATGGCGCCGGACATTGTATTAATGGACGCCATTATGCCGAATATGGATGGCTTTGAAGCCTGCAAAGCACTCAAAAGTAATAGTGAATTGAACGACGTACCTGTGATTTTTATGACAGGGCTTAGTGAGAGCGAAAATGTTATTAAAGGGTTTGAAGCAGGGGGAGTCGATTATATCAATAAACCCGTAAAACTCGATGAGTTATTCGCCAGAGTTAAAGTACATCTTAATAATTCACGCATGACTCGCAGTGCAAGAGTCGCTTTGGATGAGGTCGGACAACTCACCTTTGCTTGCGATATTAATGGACAAATCGTGTGGTCTACTGCGCATGTTCGACAGTTGCTTGCATCCGTTTATAGCGACGAGGCATGGTTAACAGTGCAGTTTCCAGAGCAAATAAAGTCGTGGTTATTTCGCAGCCCAGAGAAACACAGCTCGATACCCTTAAAAGGCCGAAACAAAAAACTGCAAGTGAAGTTTTTGGGCAGGGTGTCCCCGGGGGAGTATTTATTAAGGTTATTAGAAGACGATGAGCTTGTGGCTCGCTCGGCGTTAAAAAAACGCTTCAAGTTAACAGAGAGAGAAGCAGAGGTATTGTTTTGGTTGTCGCGGGGCAAAACTAATCGAGAGATTGGTCAAATACTGACGATGAGTCCACGTACCGTGAATAAGCATCTTGAACCCGTATATAGAAAGCTGTCGGTAGAAAACAGAACCACCGCAGTGTCGGTTTGCTTGCAGTATATTAGCCAGCGATAAAGGTAGATTATGGATTAGTAACCTATATTCTGTGCTTGCAGGTTAAAAACCTAAGTGTCGGCCTTGGCGTTTCAATTTCTAAACTGGGTCGATTCCGAGTGAGTGTCTTTCGCCAACGAGGTTCGGTTGGACAGTAGATCCATAGCCGTCAGAGATTCCCGTTATGGCCTTTCAAACTACCGCTAGTTGGCAATGTGCTCAGTGTGGCGTTATACACTTCTATACGGTGCTCTCAGACAAATTAGGCTATTGAATTTTACGCCATAATAAGGCTGAAAATATGTGTTGTGAAATGGACTGATTAGGCGTAAAACGGCAGAAGATAAATTGTCAAAAAAACCAATCTCTATCAATTTTTGGATTCATTTAGAGGCTTGAGCATCTAATCAAGTTTTCTTAAAGGAAAGTAAGTGTATAAAACACTCATCGTTGTTGATACCGAAGATTCACCACTGAAAGATCAGTTTTCAGATGTCATTAGTTTTGAAAAATATTTACGCGATTACCCTAAAGAAAATGAGCTGCAGACGCGCTTAATTAACCTATGCGATACCGAGCATTACCTGAGCAAGGGATACTATTGTTCATTGCTGGCAGAAGCCCGTAAGCATGTCGTATTGCCCAGCGTTAAAACCATTAATAGTTTGCGTAACGAACCCGACCTGCAGTCTCTCATTCCTTTAATTTCTGGACTACCTGTTGTTGCAGATAGCGCCGCTAACCTAGAGCAGAGCTTTTGGATTTATTTCGGTAAAACCAATGTTCCAGGCTTGAAGACGTTTGCTAAAAAATTATTTCAGGCTAATCCGTCACCGATTATCAAACTGAATATCAGCCGTCGTAACGATCGCTTACATGTGAATCTACAACGCTGCGCGCCTAGTATGTTGCCAGATGAAGAGCAGGCTACTTTTTTAGAACATTTAACCGACTTTACGCAAACCGTATGGCGTATGGGTGGGCGTGCTAAAAGTCATCGCTGGGATATGGCGATCTTGGTTAACCCTGAAGAAAAAGTGCCTCCTAGTAATAAAGAAGCGTTAAGTCGTTTTGTAAAAGCGGCGTCGAAACAGGGCATTCATGCAGAAGTCGTTACTTATGCGCAGATCACCGACATCAATAAATACGATGCGCTTTTTATTCGTGAAACGACCGCGATCGATCACCATACTTATCGGCTGGCTTGTGAAGCAGAAAATAATAATATCGTGGTATTAGACGATCCAACGTCTATATTGCGCTGCTGCAATAAGGTGTTCTTGCACGACGTATTTAGTTATCAAAAAGTGCCGTCACTTAATACCTTGGTGGTGAGTGATGCCAGTGCTGACACTGTTGAGAAACTGAGTTCAGAGATGGGATTTCCGCTGGTATTGAAACTGCCAGAAGGATCGTTTTCCAATGGTGTGTATAAGGTAAAAGACAAGTCAGAGCTAACGGAAAAGTTGCTTGAGCTATTGACTCACTCAGCGTTGATTTTGGCGCAAGAATATTGTTTTACCGATTATGATTGGCGCATCGGCGTATTGAATGGCCGCGCTATTTACGCTTGCCGCTATAAAATGGCGCGTAATCATTGGCAGATTTATAACCACGATTCTGAACGTTTCTTCTCGGGTGGTTTTGAAACAATGCCAACCTTTGAAGTGCCACAAAAAGTATTGAAGGCCGCGCTGAAAGCGTGTGCCGCGGTTGGCAATGGTTTGTATGGCGTCGACATTAAACAAAAAGACAGTCACGTTTACGTATTGGAAGTGAATGACAACCCCAGCATCGATCATAAAGTCGAAGATGCTTACCTAGGCAATGAGCTGTATATGCAAATCATGTCAGAGTTTCAGCGCCGCTTAGAAGAACGCGGTAAAGCCTGATTGTGACTGATAATAAAATCGAGAGTCCCAATATTAATAGCCCCATTGAGCGTAACAAGGATCCAGTGGGCGGCGGTCTAGAAAATTTGCTGAAGACAAATGATTATTTTATTTATGATTATGAATCGTGCCAGCGTGATTTTTTAACCAAGGCCAAGAGGGCGCTGGATGTTTTCCCCGGGCGCATGAACCACTGGCCATTAGCGTCTTTGAGCTGCGACTCACTTTGGTTAGGTGATGAGCAAGCGCATACCGTTTGGGTTTTTATTAGTGGCACCCACGGTGTGGAAGGATACTGTGGCAGTGCTGCCCAGCGCTTTTTGCTCGACCAGTTGGTGCAACAAAATACGCGGCTTCCAGAATCTTGTGCGCTGTTGTTTATACACGCGCTGAATCCTTGGGGTATGCAGTGGGCGCGACGTTGTGATCAACAGGGGATTGATATTAATCGAAACTTCATTGATTTTTCGCAGTTGCCGGCCGCAGATCCAGATTATGACAAGGTGCTGGCATGCTTGCAGCTAGACGGCGCACAACAGCGCAACGCAGCGTTGGCAAGGCTGCGTGATGCATGGGGGCAAACTCACTTTGATCGTGTATTCAGCGGTGGCCAATATCAGCATGCTTGGGCGCCATTTTACGGTGGCCAAGAGGCGGGGTTTAGTCAGCAAATTATAAACCAAATGATGCATGCATATGATTTGGAAAGTAAGCGGTTGAATGTCATCGACATCCACAGTGGTCTGGGTCCTTGGGCTTATGGGCAATTGATTTCTGATCATCCTGCGGGCAGTGAATCCAATGTTTGGGCTAAAAAACTATTCTCTGATTGGGTTGCAGTGACCGCAAGCGGTGAATCTTTTTCGGTACCTAAAGCAGGCTTACTTGATTACCACTGGCATCGTTTGATGACACAAGAAAAGTCATTTTTTCTTACCTTAGAATTTGGCACATTAGGCAGTGAAAGTTTATTTTCGGTGCTGCTAGACGAACATCTTTATTGGAAAGATTGTATCAATGTCGACAAAAAAAATGAAAAAGAGCCCGCTTATCAGCTTCAGCGACAAGCCATGCTGAATCACTTTTGCCCAGACAACCAACAATGGCAACAAGCGGTGCTTTTCCAAACCTGGCAAGTTTTAGCGCGTTTAATCAGTGCTTACGAGTAGTGTCGAATGAAAGAAACCGCATTAGTGCCAGAATACCGATTAGCAAACGAGCAAGACATAGAAGCTTTATATGCCGTAGAAATGGCCAGTTTTGATGCCGATCGTTTAAGCCTACGTCGTTTTAAGCATTGGGTTCAGATTAAGCACGGCATTCTTATGCTGTGTCACGAAAAAGGCGAAGTGATTGCTTATGGGTTGGTCTGGTGCCACAAGGGAACACGACTGGCACGACTCTATTCATTGGCAGTACTGACTCAGCATCGTGGTAAAGGCATTGCCGAAGGTTTGCTCACTAGGCTTGAAGACGCGGCGGCTGAGCGTGGGCACATCTACATGCGTCTAGAAGTCTCAAAGAATAATAGCGCTGCGATTAAACTTTACGAGCGCCTTGATTATCGTATTTTTGATGAATACACCGATTATTACGAAGATCGTAGTGACGCCTTACGGATGCAAAAGGGTATTCATCAACTGAATCCTGACAACATGAAAAACCCAGTGCCTTGGTATCAGCAGACCACCGATTTTACCTGTGGCCCTGCGGCGCTGATGATGGCGATGGCGAGCCAGAAAGCAGAGTTTGAACCGAACCAACAACTTGAACTCGACATCTGGCGCCAGGCAACGTCTATTTTCATGACCTCGGGTCATGGCGGTACCCATCCTTTTGGTTTGGCTTTGGCCGCTGGTGATCGAGGTTTTTGTGTCGAACTTTTAATCAATACACGTACTACGCCCTTTTTAGAGGGGGTAAGATCAAGCGATAAAAAAGCCATTCTTGAAGTCGTGCACGAACAGTTTAAGCAGCGCGTCGACTGCAGAGCAGATATTGAATTGCGCTATCAGGATACGTCACAAGATCAGGTGGCAAGCTGGCTGAAAAATGGTTATGCCGTGCTCGTATTAATCAGCACATATCGATTGGATGGTAAAAAAGCACCGCACTGGGTTACCGTCACCCATATTGATGAGCATTGCTTGTATGTGCATGACCCAGATTGTGACGATCAGCGCGCAATCGATTGTCAGCATGTGCCGATAGCGCGTAATGAATTTGATAAAATGTCGTCGTTTGGCGCTAATAAATTACGCACGGCTATCGCGATAAAGGATTTAAAGGGCTAATTTTATCTAAAAAATCAGTAATGTTGATCTTAGAAATTAAGTGTCTAACGAACCTTAAAGGTATCAATGTCATGACGGCTAGCGAGTTAACGTAGGTACATCTTTGTATGTATCCCCGTTGAAACTAGAGATTCTTTTTACTATAAATATAAAGTAAGCTTTTTGTCAGTAATATGTATATTTATTGGGCGATATGAAGTAAAATTTATTTTTTAATTTTACAAATACCGATATCCAAGGACGATTCATGTTTAAAATTATTACGTTAATTTCTATAGCGATGGCACTGAGTGCTTGCGGTGGAAGCGGTGGCAGTTCTGACTTAGAAAGCGCAGAGGACGAATCTGGTAATCCAGTTTTTAATTTTGATGCATCCAAGCTTGCTTATTTTGCTGTTAAGCAAGGCTCTGGCGATTGGCAGGAAATGGATCGTATCGTGCAGTCAATAGAGGTCACTGATACTAAGGGTGATTTATCCTTTGTCACGGTGTGTGATAAAGATAATAGTAATTACATGATCAGAGACGTTACCGTTTCACACTTACGCTTGAAGAAGGACGTTACACAAATACCTTGGTGCGAAGGAGTCGGCTCATTACAATTAGAGGGCGTGATTTTCAGTCCTGCTCAAGCGGATATCCGTATTTCTGGATTATCAAGTAAGAACCTTGTTGAAGTGAGATTTTTAAGTGAACAAGCATCTGCTACATTTAGTGATCTAGCTGGTGAGCACGAACTTGTTGCGTCTGCATATGATTATTCAACAATGAAAGCTTATCTTTATAGAGGTACGTTTAGTGCGTTAGAGGAAGGCTCTACTTACACTATTGATTTTTTTGGGGATGACTCGGTAACGCTTGAAACATTTTCAACGGCTGAAATTGTAAATGGTTTTTATTATAGCTATGATTATCAGCCAGCCATAATGAAATCATGGCCGGTTTACTTATATGCGGGAAATTCAATGCAGGGCAAGGTTCCCGTTGAATTCATACAAGAAGGTGATTTATTCAAACATTATTATGGATTTGGTTACGATTCCCAAATTAGTGTATTCAGTGATAATCAAGTAGGTGTGAATCCCTTATCAGCAGCCCCTGTTGAATATACTACCTCTGATCTGACTATATCGGATGATAATTTATCTCTTAGCTTCACTCCTAAACCATCCCCCCTTGATTCGTTAATACCGTCATTTCATGGTATTTATATTGAGAGCGATGCAATTGATTACATTGTTAATGCAGAGCGTTTTTCTGAATTCGGAAACACTTTAACTTTGATGGATTTTAGCTTGCTACCTAATTTTAATTGGGATATGCCTAGCGGGACGATGGCCGATATCTACGAAGTTACGTCTTACTATTTGACTGAAGAAGAGGGTGTTAATGGCAGTCAAAGACTGTTTATTTCGTCGAATTTAAGCTCTAACTGATCATAGAAATAACAGATACACAGTGGGCCACTATCCAGCTCACTGTTATTGGTTTAAAACACATCGCAATATAAATATTCCTGTTTCAAAAATTTTTTTAAGGTAAATAAGCCATTTGCAAGGGTGGGGTGTTCTTTGACTTAGACGCTCTACTTTGCTTTGGTGTATGGGTGATTGGATGATTATGCATTATGTGATTTTGAAGTAATTTTAAATTAAGCATTTCTACAGAGATTATAAATATTATTTTGATTCATATACATAGGTTGATGTAATGAGTAACAAAGTTGATCTTGATGAGTTCAGAAATAGTGACAGTCACAGGGATCCCTTTCATTTATTTTTGCAGAAAATAGAAAATCTATTACTGTGGTTCAGTTAAGTAATGTAGGTTTTTAAATTTATAGAGCACGCAAGGTAGCTCAATGTTTTTGTTTGAAAGCTAGATAGTTGAACGTTTAATAAGCACAGTGCGCGACGTTGAATTACCATATTTATTAACAGACTAAATCGAATTTTTCAATGGTTGAATCAAGCTTTAATGGCGCAGTAAATAATGAGATTCCAAGCGGTCTTTTGTCGTTTGCTATTGTCATGCATATTCTCAAACAGCCAGTCAATATTGATCAAATTAAGCATGAGTATTGTCCGACAGGTGCAGATATCGATTCCCTGTCTTTATTACGGGCAGCTAAAGCTTCGGGATGTAAAGCAAAACGTTTACGTGTAAAGCCTCACCGATTAGCAAAATCACCGTTTCCTATTATTGCACAGCATAAATCGGGCAGTTACTTTGTCATTGGTAGTGCAGATGATGACAAAGCATTGATTCAGATTCCTGGAGAAGCGCCTACAACTTTAAATCTAACTGAGTTATGGGATATCTGGTCAGGCGAAGCCATCTTCATCTCCCATCGTGAACAATTAACCAACGAAGAGCGTAAATTCGACATAACTTGGTTTATCCCGATTGTCGTCAGATTCAAGCGTCTTTTTGGTGAAGTTTTAATCGCATCGCTATTCATTCAACTCTTTGCGCTGATAACACCACTCATGTTCCAAATAGTAATGGATAAAGTCTTAGCGCATCAGGGATATTCGACGTTGAATGTCGTAGTTGTTGCCCTGATATTCATTGCATTCTTTGATGTCCTTTTGAATGGCTTGCGGACTTATGTTTTTGCTCATACGACCAGTCGAGTCGATGTTGCATTAGGTGCAAGGTTATTTGATCACTTAATGAAATTGCCAATTGCATACTTTTCTAGTCGGCCAGTAGGGCAGGTGGTTGCCAGAGTCAGAGAGCTAGAAACCATTCGTTCTTTTTTGACGGGAAATGCATTGACCGCAGTGATCGATCTGTTATTTACAGGGGTGTTTTTTGCGGTGATGTATCATTACAGTCCGACATTAACCTATATCGTACTGGCCTCGATTCCGGTTTATGTTCTTGTTTCTGTTTCGATTACTCCAACGCTAAGAGCGCGAACGGAAGAAAAATTCCAGCGAGGGGCAATCAATCAAGCTTTTCTGACCGAATCAGTATCAGGTGTGGAGACTATTAAATCTATGGCTGTAGAGCCTCAGATGAAGCAAAAATGGGAGGGGCAGTTGGCTGCCTACGTTAAGTCTTCCTTTAAGGCCGTTGCTATATCGAACATTGGTTCTCAGGCGATACAATTTATTAGTAAAGTCGTTACAGCGCTGCTGTTATGGCAGGGCGCTCAGCTTGTAATGGCGGGTGAGCTGACGGTAGGACAGTTGATTGCTTTTAATATGCTAGCGGGTCAAGTTGCTCAACCAATCCTCCGATTATCTCAATTATGGCAGGACTTCCAACAATTTAAAATTTCGCTTGATCGTCTGGGAGATATTCTTAATGTACCTGCTGAGCCAACATTAAGTTTGAATAGACCTTCTTTGCCCAATATTAAAGGCAAAATTCAATTTGAAAATGTCATCTTTCGCTATGCACCCAATACCCCAGAAGTTCTAAGAAACATAAATCTAAAGATTGAAGCAGGGCAAACAATTGGAATTGTTGGTACCTCTGGTTCCGGAAAATCAACGCTTACCAAGTTAATCCAAAGACTTTATGTTCCAGAGCAAGGCAAGGTATTGGTGGATGGTACCGATCTATCTGTAACCGATCCATCTTGGTTGAGACGTCAGGTTGGTGTGGTACTTCAAGAAAATATTCTATTTGATGTGTCGGTTCGCGATAATATTGCATTAACCAACCCTAATTTATCAATGGAAAAAGTTATTGCTGCAGCAAATTTAGCAGGTGCACATGATTTTATTCTAGAGCTGCCAGAAGCTTATGATACCAAATTGGGTGAAAGAGGTAACTTATTGTCAGGTGGGCAAAGGCAGCGTATTGCAATAGCAAGAGCACTGGTGGACAACCCAGCGATATTGATTTTTGACGAAGCAACTTCGGCTCTTGATTATGAGTCTGAAAGTATTATTCAAGAAAATATGCATCAGATAACCAAAGGGCGAACGGTGATAATAATCGCTCATAGGCTAAGTGCCGTTCGTGATGCCGATCGAATCATTACACTAGACCGTGGAGAAATTATTGAAGATGGTACCCACGAACAATTAATGAATAACCCTAAGGGGCGATATTTTAAGTTATATAATATGCAGTCTCGTAACTCCTCTAATGAACGTGATGATCAGGTAGTTGAAGGAGAGTTGTATGTTTGATCTAGTGAAAAAAATCATCCAGGTTTGGAAACAGGCTAATAAGGACGAAGAAAAACAAACTAGAATCGTTCGTAGTCGGCAGGAACTCGCTTTTTTACCCGCGGCAATTGAAGTTATGGAAACGCCCCCTCCTAAAGCTGCTCGATATATTGCTTGGTCAATCATCGGTTTTTTCTGTGTTGCATTACTGTGGTCATTTTTAGGTAAAATGGATGTGATTGCTGTTGCGCAGGGACGAATAGTTCCAAAAGGGAATATAAAAGTTGTCCAGGCATTAGAGACAGCGAAAATTAAATCTATCCTAGTTGTCGAGGGGCAAAGAGTAAAAAAGGGAGATAAACTCATAGAGCTTGATCCAACGGACCCGGAAACGGATAGGCTTCAGGTTTATAGTGATCTTTTAGCTAGCCGATTACAAATTGTTCGTCTCAAACTGACGCTGGAAAAATTAAGTTCTAATTTCTCAAAAGAAGAGTTAAGGAATAGAATTCTGCTGGGAGACGAAGTAATAAAAGCGGCTTCAGCTGAAGATATTGAATTACAAGAGATGATTTTACTAAAAGATCTTGATACTTATCATGCATCGACTGGTAAATTTTTAAATAGTATTCAGCAAAAAAGATCGGCTTTAAAAGTAGCTGCATCAGAGCTAGAAAATACGAAGCGTATGAGGTCTCTATATCAAGATCAGTTTGATCTATCGAAGAAGCTTTATGCAATAGGAAGTATTTCAATTAAAGAGTGGTTGGAGTCAAAAGAAAAGCTACTAGAATCTGAAGGCGCAGTGATAACCAGTGAAAACCGATTACAAGAAACGTCAGAGCTAATATTATTATCACAGCAAGAATTAGAAGAGTTTATCGGACAATTTAGGTCTGATCGCTTAAAACAATTAGAAGAAATTAGAAAGAATGAAACAAACCTTAAACTTGCGCTGAACAAGACGACAGAAAGAGAGCGCAATCGTTATTTGTTAGCGTCTGTCGATGGCATAGTGCATCAGCTAAAACTACATACTGTAGGTGGAGTAGTTGCGCCTGCTGATGTATTAATGAATATAATTCCCCAGAATTCAGGATTATTTGTTGAAGCAATGCTAGATAACAAGGATGTTGGTTTTGTTAAAGTTGGTGATGCTGTATCAATTAAAATTGATAGTTTTTCATATACTAAATACGGTTACATACACGGCAAAGTAGAACAAATTGGGGCGGATGCAATTGCGGACGAAAAAAAGGGATTTGTTTATCCTGTAAAAGTGTCTTTATCCGCAACATCTATCCTAGTGAAAAACACTATGGTACCTATTTTTTCAGGGATGACAGTCTCAGCTGACATAAAAACGGGGAAGCGAAGAGTCATAGATTATTTCATTACTAACTTCCTTGAATATCAAGATGAGTCGTTCAGGGAAAGATAATGAAAAAGAAATTTGTGACCCATATACTGCGTTTTTTTATCGGTTTAGGCTTTAGTAGTTTATGTTCGACCTCATCGGCAGATGCAATACTACATGAACTTTATATGCGAGGATTGCAGTATGATGATTCGTATAATCAAGTAATTTCGCAGCTTAAGATTGATGGCTTAGATTTTTCGTCCATTAACGCTAAATTTTATCCCAACATTACATCGAGCATTTATCAGATAGAAACTGAGTCTTCATCTAAAGGGCCTACACAAAGTGTAACTTCAGATGGGCGTTACAGTAGTACAGGGTATGAAATTAGATTTAATCAAGTCATATATGATCAAGAACTATTGAATCAGGCTGACTCATATAATCTAAAAAAAAATGCGCTTAAATATAAGCTACTAGTTGCTCAGCAAGAGTTAATAATACAAGTGGCTGATGCTTACTGGTCAGTACTTGAAGCGCTACACATACTGAGTGAGGAAAAATCTAGGCTGGATCTCTATCAGATATTATATGAACAAGCTAAGAAGCGTAAAGCGCAAGGGATAGCATCGACTAATGAATTTAACCAAATCGAAGCTGAAGCTTTAGAGCAAGAATATCAAACAGACCTTGCATTAAGTAGTTACGAGTTTGTTGCGAACGAACTCTATCAGAAGACATTTTTTGAATACCAGAAAGGTGACGTTAATAACATAGAGCTAGTTCAGTGTCCGATTCTTGAATTTCCAAAGCAATATAATGATGATTATTTAGATATTGCACTTGCGCACAACCAAGAACTGAATCTTTATCGAGAAGAATTAAGGGCTTTTCAGCAAGAAAGAAATGCCAAAAAAGCCGCCTATTTGCCAAAGCTAAATTTGTCACTGGATTACAGTAATAGTGACCAAGTGGGAGGCAGCTTTGATGGCTCTGAAACAAACCGTACCCAAGCGAAGCTCAGTTTAGATTGGCCTATATACCTCGGTGGGCAGCGGTCAGTTGATGTAAAAAGATCTGTCGCTCAGCTTGGCGCTCAGCAAAGAAAAGTTGAGCTCTATATTCCTAAGCTTCAGAGAAAGCTGGGTTTGATTCTAAAACAAATTGTAACTCGCAAAAAAAGTTTAGATGCCATTGAGTTTGCAGAAAAGCAAATATCGAAAAAATATCGAAGAATGATGGATGAAGTGATTATTGGATCAATTACTAAGACGGATGCAATGCAGGTGAGCATTGACGTTAAGAGGTTGCTCTCGAAAAAAGTCACTGCTTGTAAAAGCTTGGTTCTTAATCAATTAGAGCTAATGAAAATACTGGGTGTATTAGATGCCCAACAATTAATGAAGTAATAGATATTCTTATGAATTTAAAAACGTTAATACCAATATTTTTTGTTTTAGGTCTTTCTTTTCAAGCAAATGCTTTAGATGCGGATAAAGATTCAATTCAGGATTCAATAGAGTTGGGAGGGCTTTCTTTATCAAATGTCGATACCGATTTAGATGGCATTGATAATACTTTGGATGTTGATATCACCTTAGGTAGTGATACAAACTCTGACGGTATAGATGATAGCTTCACCTTGCGTGATACTGATGGTGACAGTATTCCTGATTTTCTCGATAAAGATTCAGACAATGACGGAATCCCAGATGTTATCGAAACAGACTCAGATAACGACTTTGATAGTGTGGCGAACTATTTAGATCTAGATTCCAATAATAATTCACTACTAGATAAGCTTGAATCAAATGTAACTGGGCTAGATAGCGACAGTGATTTAATTGATGACGGATATGATGCTGACCTTGACGGAACACCAGGAACGGATGCTGGCAAAGTTGATGCAAATAACGACGGTATTATAGATAACGTTTTTAAAGATGCTAATTCAAATGGCCTTATCGATTCCCAAGAACTGGATTTTGATGTAGATGGTATTCCTGCCCCTTTAGAAAGTGGTGCAAGTGGCAATGATACTGACAATGATGGGATTGATGATTCTTTTGATGCTGATGATGACGGAGTTCTTGGTGAGGATGTCAGTGGTACTGATGAGAATAATGACGGTATTTTGGATCAAAAAGTTTTAGATGCCGATCTTGACCGTGATGGGTTATTAAATTCATCAGATTCAGATAGTGATGAAGATGGTATTACAGATTTTGATGAATCGGGTGTGGTCGGAACTGATTATGATAATGATGGGATTGATGATGTTTTTGATGCAAATAGCGACGGTGATGATACAACTGACTTAGGTAAAGTAGATCAAAATGAAGATGGTATTAATGATGGGTTCATCGGGACTGATACAGACAATGACGGGGTCCCAGATTATCTAGATCGAGATTCAGATGGCGATGGCATTCCAGATATAATCGAAACCAGTCAAGATTTTGATAATGATGATGTTCCAAATTACCGCGACACGGATTCTGATGGAGATGGTTTAACCGACTTCCTTGAAGGTAGCGCGAGTGGTAATGATTTTGATAATGATGGTATTGATGACAACTTCGACGCTGACGCCGATGGTGGTGGCGGAATTGATGTTGGTAAACTGGATGCCAATAATGACGGCATAGACGATAATGTTAGCTTTGATCTGAATAATAATGGAACGGCAGATTATCTTGATGCGGCCTTGCCAGACGGTATTGAAGAAACGTTAGATGCCGATGCCGATGGGATTCCAAACCTCATTGAAAACCAAGTATCCGGTATTGATATTGATACCGACGGAATTGATGATGCATTTGATGCTGATCGAGATGGTACGCCAGGAACGGATGCCGATCGAGTCGATGAAAACTCTGACGGTATTGATGAGACGTTATGGCCAGATTTGGACCATGACGGCATTCCAAATAGTTTAGATACGGATTCTGATAATGATGGCATTAGTGATGAAATAGAAAGTCGTACAATCACGGAAGATATTGACCAAGACGGAATTGTTGATTATTTCGATGCCGACTTAGATAACGATGGCTCGCCAGATTTAAATCAAACGGATACCAATCTAGATGGTATTGAAGATACTAAAAAAGGCATTGATACCGACGCCGATGGTATCGCTGATTATCTAGATTACGACAGTGATAACGATACTATTCCTGATGCACTGGAAGCCAATGACGATAACGACGCTGATGATCTAGCGAATTACCGCGACCTAGATTCTGATAATGACGGCATTAGCGACGAACAAGAATCTCGTATTATTAGAGCTGATATCGACAATGATGGCATTGACGATTTTTATGACGCCAGCATCGATGGTGATCATTTAGCCGATCCAGGTAAACTCGATAATAATCAAGATGGCATTCACGATTCAGTATCAGTCTTAGACAGTGATGGGGACAATAACCCAGATTTTATAGATCTAGATTCAGATGGCGACCGCATTCCAGATCTAATTGAAACTCATGCGGATTTAGACGCTGATGGAATACCGAACTACCTAGATGAAGACTCAGATGACGACCTTTTAAGTGATCAAAGTGAAAGTGGGGCTTCGGGATTAGATACCGACAATGATGGAATAGACGATAGTTTCGATATCGATGCCGATGGTGGTGGAAGTATCGATAGTGGTAAATCGGATGTAGATGGTAATGGTCTATACGAAGATGGCTTAACCGACATTAATAATAATGACGTGTACGACTTTTTAGAAAAGTTCGACGGAAACAATACCGCGTTAGCGGCAAAAGATACCGATAACGATGGCATACCAGATCGTATTGAAAATAACGAAGTAGGTGTTGATCGTGATGCTGATGGCATAGATGACGCATTAGATTCTGATCACGACGGCATTCTAGGCACCGATCCAGATAAAGAAGATAAAAATAACGACGGTATTGATGATAACGCATTATTAGATACCGATAATGATGGGCTGGCGAATTACCTTGACCCTGATAGTGACAACGATGGTATTCCAGATCTAGTCGAAGCCGATGTCAGTGGCAATGATCAAGATCTAGACGGAATTGATGATTCTTTTGATGCGAATACAGATAACGATACAGCGATTGATTTAGGCAAAACGGATGCTAATGACGATGGTATCGATGACAATAATAAAGGAACGAACACCGATGGTGATTCGGTGCCAGACTATTTTGATACCGATTCTGATAATGACGGAATACCAGATGCCATAGAAGGGATGGCAGATAGTGATAACGATGGTACACCTAATTATCGTGATACCGACTCAGATAACGACGGCATTTCAGACTCAGTAGAAGCGAAGGTTTCAGGTGTCGATACAGACAGTGATGGCATTGACGATCTGTTTGATGCTGATGTTGATGGGGGTGGTGGCATTGATGCGGGTAAGCAGGATGCCAATGCGGATGGTGTGAACGATATTATTGTGCTTGATCATGATGGTAATGGTATTGCTGATTATCTGGAATTTCCATTAAGCGGCCGCAGCCCCAATGCTGATGCAGATGCCGACGGCATTCCCAATATTATTGAGTGCCCTTTACCTGATGGTGCAACAATCGATCAGTTTCCGTTGGATTGCCCAAACACCGACGGAGATTCAAGTAGCAGTGACCTCAGTAATACGGGCGGGCTGGATATGTTCGATACTGATAGTGATGGTGACGGCATATTAGATAGGGTCGAACGAGGTATTAATGGATTAGTGCCATGGGATACTGATAATGATGGTGTATTTAATTTTAGAGATCTCGACAGTGATAACGATCTACTCAGTGACGAAGCAGAAGCCATTGATGCCAATGAAGACGGTATCCTAGATGATGAGGATCTAGATGGCATACCTAATTTTGTTGATGCCGCAGATAACAAAAACGACGGAGATTTAGTACCCGATAGTTTAGAGTGCCCTTTATATCCCTTGTGTACCGACATGGATAACGATGGGCAGCCTGATTACAGTGATAACGACAGTGATAACGACGGCATCCCAGACAGAATAGAGCTCTTTGCAATTGAAGATACCGATGCCGATGGCATTGCTGATTATTATGATGCCGATGCGGATGCTAATGGCATTATTGATACCGGCAAGTTAGACGAAAATAATGATGGCATTACCGATAATAGAGTATTGCCAGATCTTGATGGCGACAACATCGCTAACCATCAAGACCTAGATTCGGATGGCGATGGACTGTCAGATACAGAGGAATCTATTGCAGAGCAAAGGGATGATGATTCAGACGGTATTGATAATGCTTTTGATGTGGATACCACATTAGGCAGTGACATTAATTACGATGGTATAGATGATTCAAAATTAAACTATAGCAACAAAGATAGCGATAATGATGGGATTCCTGATTACCTCGATGTGGGGATAGATTCCGACAAAGATGGCATTGACGATGATCTGGAGTGTCCGTCATTCCCGCAATGCGTATTACTAGATAAAGATAAAGACGGAATCGCCGATTATATGGATCCCCAAACAAGCCAAAATATTGATGGTGGTGTTGATGGGGTAGGGGCAAATCATTGGGCATTTATCTTAGGGTTATTATTACTTGCCTGCTTATCTAAACGTCCTCTAGTGTCGCCTCTTTTATTTAAGAGAGTTATTAAATTCTTTATGACGATTTTGGTTTTCATTAGTCCAGTTGCAAATTCAGAAGTATACCTTGGTCTAGGAGCGACCTATGGCAAGCAACAAGTCGTCGAAGGTAATCAATTTTTAAAAGAGAAATCCACATTCATTAATGGAAGTAAGATCTATCTGGGCTGGCAGGCAACACCCTTGGTAGGATTTGATGTGAGTTTAGCTAATCTAGGAACGTCAACAATAACGAATACGCTAACTGAGGACGGGCAAACGACCCTATCGCATTATAGCTACTCCGCAGTGATGAATTATAAGATTGAAGCGCTAAGTAATACTTTGTTGTCGCCTTATGTAACGCTAGGGATTACGCGCTTAGACCGTGAAGGCGGGGATGACAGTTTAACTCTTGATACGAGCAGTCAAATTAAACCCTTGTATGGACTTGGCTTAGGTGTAGCACTTAATGATAAGTGGAAGATAAAAAGTGAGTTTGAGTTTATAAATTTGCAAAGTACTTATTGGACCTCAGTATCACTTGAATATAAATTTGGTATGTCATCTAGAAGTTACCGCGATGCAGATTCTATTAACACGTTACGTGACAATATAAAATCACAGACGCCTACTAACCAAGATGATGCTGCGCAAGTTGCCAGTATTGCAGGAAGTGGAGGCTCACCTGATTCGGTTGCCAGTTATTGCGAACACCTTGATCAACTTCAGGAGGATATATATTTTCAACCGTTGACCACACAACTCACCGAGCAAGGGCGAGATGCTTTAAAGTATGTGGCCATATTACAACATGCCAATAAACAGTTTGGCCTTAGATATGAGGTAAAAGGTTACGCAGAAGCCGTGGGCAAACCTGCACTCAGTTTGACACTGTCAGAGCAGCGAGCAAGGGCTGTGAAGCAGTTCTTGGTAAAGCTCGGTATTGATTCAAATAGCATGATATACCAAGGTTATGGAGAGAGTGCTGGAGATAGCAAAGACGCATCAATTGGCGTAAAAATTAACGTTCTTAACGGAGATAAGTGTGCTGACTATTAAAGTATTATCTATTAATAATATCTTTCAATAACAGAGTGTTTTCTATATAATAATTGACAATAAATTTACATAAAAGATACGGATGTCAGCTCTTTTGCAAAACTATATACGCAGAAGTTAAAATGCAGTGGCATCCTTTCGAATTTAAAGGTTTGCCATCATGTCTAATTCAGAAAGTTCTGTTCAAAAAACAACCGCTAAAAATACCAGTAACAAAGAAGCTGGCAGTAAAAAAACCAATACCGAAGAAAGTATGGCTAAATTTACTGCAGGCACATCTGTCCCAAAAATTAACATACCTAATATAGATACATCGTCGTTACCAAAAGGTGAAGTGGCAACCGATAAAACCTTCGCCACCATTATCGGTGAAATTACCTGGTTATTAACTCAATCTCCTCTGCACAAACATTTAGCCATTTCAGATTTGGAATGGATGCTAATGCCGCCTGTGCTATTAAATCAATTCAAAATTTACCATAACGAAGATCAGCCTGTGGGCGTAGCGCTTTGGGGATACTTAAATCCAGAAGCTGAGCAGCGTTTAAAGGTCGCTAGCCGTATTGCACCACAAGATTGGGGTAATGGCGCGACACTAGATCCTGAAAATGGTATGACCGCAAAAGAAGGTGGCACACTATGGTTAATCGAATTGATTTCGCCTTTCAATGACGAAAAAAATAACCACCAGCAGCAAATGCTAGCCGATTTAATGCAGACGCGATTAAAAGGCGAAAAAATTAAACTGTTTCAATTTAACCCTGAAAAAAATATGCGCGAAGAGTTAACGTTAGGTTAGTCGGGTATTAATTGTTTTATTGGGTGCTTTTGCTAAGAATATAGTTATAAATTTATGAAAAACTCACTTGTTATTTTATTGGTTTTCCTTGTCTCTTTTTATGCGTATTTTTATCGTTCAACAGGAGTGGAAGAGTATTGCGGGGAGGATTTAGAGTACGGTTTTTGGGGTGAGTCGTGTGATGAATATTCTTTAGTATTAGAGCGGACACTCTATTCTAAAAGTACTCAATTAGAGGTTAAACTTAATGTTCCATTTTCTGCAGCGGGCCGCTCCAGTGTTTTTACTAATGAAAATTCTAGTAGTTATTGGCTGAATTATAAATTTCATTATAAAAGGGAAAAGTTCTCATCGGGTGTGATAATAAAGTATCAATCGAGAAGTGGCTTTAAAAATTTTATAGAGGGGCGGGTGGCTGAAGGCCGTTATGTTTATCAGTCAGAGACTGATAATTATGAAATATATAAAAACTCAAATGACAAGAAGAAAATATATTACTTAAGTAAAGATGAAAGTTTTTATATTAGATGCGAAGCAGCCTGCTGGTTTCAGGGGGTCGTAAATAATGAATTTTTCGTTAAATATGGATTTCCTCGAGAATGGTTAAATAAAAATTACAATCCATTAAGAATTCCTGAATTAGTTCTTCAATCAATTTTAGATGCAAAGTTTAGAGATAAAATATGAGTACTGTTAGCCAAACAATCGACTGGAATTTTTCTCAGCCAAAAGTAAATAAAATTACAACTGCTCATGTTGATACGATGCAGGCTTTGCTGAATGAAGGAAATAGGGGTGGTGCCTACATGTTTTATTACATGTTGACGGGTAATACTCAGGCTTTAGTTCAGGCACAAATCACAACTTATTCTGGCTTTTTTGGTGGTGCAGCTCTCTACGGGAATTATTTAGCAAAAATTGCTAATCCAGATAAATATACATTATCGCTGGATCAATTTTCAATTGATATTGTTCAGGCGAATATTGATGCGATTCGCATTGATATAAATGGTGGCAATAATGGTTTATTAAGTCCTGAAGATTTGCAAGTTGCAGATTATGGTGTCTGGGTTGATAAGGAAATGGGTGATTATTTTCCAGGGAATTTACTGGCCCCTGGCGGCTCTATTAGTCTATTGTTCACGGCTGGATCAGCGAATGGTTTAGTAGGAGGAAGGCAGGGAGTCTTATTTGGTAATTATTTATCGTCGTTTGAATCTGATAATTATTTAATTCAAGGAAAGGGAGATCCTCAGTCTAAGCAAATTATCGCCTATGACAAGTTAACCGGACAAATGGTTGGTATTTGGGCAAAGCCTGGCACCCATAGTGATAGCTGGGAAGACCAAATGGCTAATGTGGGTATCTCCGCGACTCATGATATTTATACGACAGAAAGCCCTAGTGATTATGCTAATAATGGCGGGGGAATCTTAAAAATATACGTGCAAGCGGATCAAGCATCTCATCCGGATTATGATCTAAAAACAGGAATGGCATATGATTCATCGCTTCAGGATCCTGGTGAAGAAGGAAGACCTTTTGCTGAGCGCGATGGGGTTTCAATTGAAACGGTATTGGGATCAGATAGGATAAGCTGGTTAGGAGTAGCATTAGCAGAAACAGTATCCGACTTAGCCTCTGGTGTAGGAGGCGTTTATGATAATGCAAAGAGCGCATTGCTTTCCTTTTTCGGTAATGATAATGCTGAAATATCAGTAGATGGCAATGGACAGGTTATTATTGAAGGTTCTGTACAGGAAGGAAAAATTGATAAAACCGTTCGGATAAATTCTAGTGATGATGCTTTAACTGTATCTGCCGAAGCGAAAATCAATAATGGTGAAAATACAGGAGTAATTAGTGAAACGCTTGTAGAAAATTCAGAAGGTTCTACTCATAGTAAGAGCAGTATTCAGAAAACGGTGAAAGATGGTAAAACGATATTAACAATCACTACTGATTTAGAAGGTGAGAATGTTTCTACTGTTGTCATATCAAAAGATGAGAATGGAAATTCGGATGTCTCTGTTGCTTTGGGGGGGTTGTCAGACGAAGAAAATAATCAGTTAAACAAGAACTTCGACAAAATAATTGATCCTAGCTTAATTCTTAGTTTGACCTCTAAAAATATTCCAGCCCACCTACGTCTATACCTATCGACACCGGATGTTGCAGCCCTTTACCCTGAGTTACTCAATGAGGTCGAAAGTGGCCAGAGGTTAATTCCAGTTCTGTCAGCTGATGGGGAGGTTGTTGGTGGGCAGGTAGTGGGGTCATTCGGTACTAAGTATGCGGAGTCTTATACTGATCCTGATGGTAACGAAATTAGTAATGTGTTCTTAGGTGGGCAGAATGCTAATTTATATATTCAGCCAGATGCCATTATTAGTACACGTAATGGACGTGTTGACGTGTTGTCGCCTTCAGAGGATTCTGATGGCAATGTAACTTACCAGCCTGTTGGCTTTTATGGCAATCAGTTTGGTTCGGGCTTTGGCCAGTTAATGGGGCTGAATGGAAGTGAGTGGGAGCAAAGAGTTTATCCAATACTATTCGGAACGGTCGGGGCTAGTTTAGAGCAATTTACGGTCGCGACTATTAATGGCCGTAAAATGGATGAAGCGCGTAAAAAGGTATTTAGTGATTTTGGCGCAGACCTGACGGATGCCGGCAAAGGCGCTGTAAAAGGCTACATTGGATCTGTTGTTACTGCGTCAGTAATGCGTGTATTAGATATAGATGATGATCCTGAAACTGCTGATGCATTCTCTAGCCTTGTAGGGCCTTATATTGGTGCGGGAGTATCGACTGCAATTGACCTGATTGCAGAAGCAGCAACTGCTGGAGATGCCGCTGCAGCAACAGCTGAGGCTGGTGCTGCTGTAGCGGAAGGTTCAGAAGCAGCAAATGCTGCTGAAGGTATTAACCCTTGGGCAATAGTCGGAGGTTTTATTGGCCGAAAGCTGGGCCAGCAAGCTTATGCAACAGAAACTCAAGAAGGGGCTATAACGGGGCAGACTGGTGCTGCGGCTGGTGCGTATTATGGAGCAGCTGCTGGAGCGTGGGCTGGGCCTGTAGGGATATTAATCGGTGCTGTGGTAGGCGCATTTGTCGGTTATGTCACTGGTGGCTGGTTGGGGGATAAGTTTGGCACTCCTCCGCGTGCAACAGCCGAAGTTACTTATAACTATGATACTCATGTATTCGAGATTACAAATACGTCTTCTAAAGGTGGGGGTAATAAAGATTTAGCACGCCAACTTGCGAATAGTGCTGCTGATATGCTAAATGGTGTATTAGAGACTATCGGCGGAGAGGTCGTGAATGCTGGTCTGGTTCATGGTGGAACTTATGGACATTATAAAAGTAAACTGACTTATGCTGCTCCAGGTAACAGCCGAAGAAAATTTAGTGATGCAGGCGATATTTTTGGGCATGGCATCACTAACGCCATTGCAGGATTAGAGATTGCTGGTGGTGATGTTTTTCAAAAACGAGCCCTTTATAAAACGGTTGAACAATTAGCATTACCAGGCGCTGTCAGTGAATTTTTAAACT
>JBNMOT010000013.1:0-40417 GCA_051275515.1 Oleispira sp.
ACTGTGATTTGTCCAAGTTACGCTGTGCGTTCAACGAGGCAATGTTGGTATTAATAATTTGTGGCATGATGTTAACCCTCTGTAAGTCATTGAACGCCCAGAAATCTGGACAATTCTTTATTCAATAGGGTTAACGGCTCTTAGAAAGAAAGCTTTAATTATTTTTTAATTCTAAAGAAGAATACATAGATGCATATTAATAACTTTAAAATACTTAATTGGGTACAAAAAATGCATATCAATATAAAAAACAATATGGCGACAATATGACGATTACTCAACGAGCATCACGGGCAGTCAAGTTAAAAGACAAAAACTTGAATTTTTTCCAACAAGCTCATAAGAACATTTATCGTCAAATAGAGTCTCACGAGTTTCATAGATTGACACTCAACATCGATTCAATCACCGGTGCTATTGATGTATTTGATGGTAAAACAAGTTTATACGAGGGAGATGCTGATGGTTTCATTAAAGAAGAGCTAAAACAATTTTACTCCACTTTATCTGAAGGGAAGGTAATATCAACAGTTCCTCCCCATCAAAAAGGATCCTTTACATACCCTCGATTTTTCTCAAAAAGAATGAATAAACTACTAGAAAAAAGTCCACCTAATACAAATTTTAGCAAGCACTACACCTTACCCAATTTTTATCCCATGCTGTTTTTTACTGGTTGCATGACAGGTTTACATATTGAGAAGGTATTGGAAGAATACAGCGTAATAAATGCAGTGATTTGTGAACCTGATCCTGAGCGATTTTACATAAGTTTATATATCATCGATTGGCAATCACTCTTTGCCTTAGCCAAAAGCAAGAACAACAACATAAAGCTGATTATTGGCAATAGTCATTTAACGGAAGATACGATTGTCTCCGCATCAGTCTGGAATCAACTAATAACTTTATGCCCAAGCTTTCCTTTAGCCACTATGTTTTATAACCATCAAGGGGGTCATCGATTTACTCATTTATTTGAACGAGTAAAAAAAGACATGCATTTTTTCTTAAATCAATGGGGATATTATGATGATGAAATAAATCAAATGAACAATGCATTTCACAATATAGCGGCTGGCATAGCACCAATAGGAATAAATAAACAGTGCAACAGCGATACCAGTATCATATTAATAGGAGGCGGCCCATCTCTTGATCAACGTATAGAAGATTTAATAAAATACAAAGACAGTTCAGTTGTTGTCTCTTGCGGAACATCAATTCATTCGCTAATAAAGCATGGAATAATTCCAGATTATCATATTGAAATTGAATCACACATGCTAACGTATGAGTCGTTAGCAAAAGTGGACTGTAAAGAATTCTATGACAATACTATTCTAATCGGAGCAATCCAGATACCGCCAAATGTATTTGAATTATTTAAACAAAAACAATATTTTATAAAAGACTCGTCAGGGCTTGCAGAATTATTCGCTGCACCCAAAGACGTTGTATCTGGAGCTACTCCTACCTGCACAAATACAGGCATTGCACTGTTCACCCATTTCAAGTTCAAGAATCTATTTCTATTCGGAATGGATTTTGGTTTCAAGTCAGTTGATGAACATCATGCCAAAGGCAGTATCTATTATGATAACGACAATAGTAAGTCTTTGAGCGAAGCTAATAAAACATTAACAGGCCTTATTGAAAGGACTTCTGTTCATGGTGAAAAAATGCTTACCAAACCTATGTATGCCACGTCACAACTCAGCGCAGAAATGAAAATCGTCAAATCAAATAATGAGTACAATTTGAATGCATACAACTGTTCTGAAGGCGTGAACATAAAAGGTACAACATATACCTCGAGCGCCGAACTAGACGTTATAATGGATACTAAGATTCCGAAATTCGACAAAAATGCATTACCAATAATATCAAAAAAAATAATTTCGAATATCATTTTGAGAAAAAAAATCAACTACCTAGGGGATTGTCTCGAGTCCATTACAAATGACATTATTTCAATACTGACAAATGATAAATTAATAAATCTAGAAGATTTATTTAGAGTTTGCCATAAAATAAATCGATATACGTCCATCAACGTGAGAAATAAATATGGCACCGTTTATTTTACAATGAGGGGATCTTTAATGCATATCTGCTATACAGGAGCCTCCGTCGCTTTATCCATAAACAACAGAATAGACCAAGAAGCTTATATACAAGTATGGAAGTCAGAGATAATAAGCCTCCTTACTGACATACCTGAGCATTATCATTCAATTACAGGCAAAGAATATCCTGATAGCTCTGATCCATGGATAGCTAAAGACATTGTATCCAATGGAGCTAAACATCATGAATAAATAATTGCTAGGAAGAACAATAGACGGCTCTACTGCTCTTCCCTTTATCAATGACCTTGTACAAATATTTTCTTAAACATAGTAATTACACGATCCACTGTTTCAGGCGTTACATGTCGATGATCGCCCTCCCAAGCCAGTTCTTGACACTCAGTCACCAATTCATAACTAGGTAAATAATAAATATCAGGATGTGAATTGACTACCTCCTCTAGGGCAACTCTTAACACGGCCTTAGAATGGGTGTTAGCTTCTAAGATATGGTGAGTATCTCCTCGCCCAGTGGCCAATAATGGGATCGGGGAAAGTGTCAAGACAAGCTTAAAATTTGGATTATGTCGTTTTACAATATTAAAAAATGTTAAAATATTATCAATATTTTCCTGAACGGTTAAAATTTTGTGTTGAATCATATGATGAAACCCTCGCCTAGGATTTCTAGAAATAACAGTACCGTCAAATAGTTCCCAACACTCGTTCAAACCTGCTGTAAATATAAACACCTCACTGCTCATCAAGGTGTCTTTAATGGCAGCGACATGCTTAGGGTAGTCTGCTAGATAATTCTCTTTATTATGGAAGAAAACATTTTCTCGATACGGGTCCATAAAATAACCATTATCGTCTTTCACAAGATACTTATTAAATTTCTTCTCTGAAAAAGCTTTCTCTGCTAGTTGACGTAAACTTGGTGTATTAAACAATATACCAAAATTTGCGCTGTACATTGCTTTACCACTGCCAACGGTGTAACCATCAATAATTGCTTCTTCTGCAGGATTATCCCCTAATTCCGATATAACATAGTTAAAATCCTCTTGCTGTAGAACTTTGGCAATTTCAACCGCAAAGCAGGACCCCGCTGAACCAATAGCCGTGTTTTTATTCATTATTTTGTATTGCTTAACATAGGGCAACATATCAAATTTTGAACGAGGATGCTTGGCATGATTCGGCATCGGCCACATAATAGCATCTGGGTCTGGCTTACCCTCTAGCTTAAAACGTGTCATAGAATCTGAATATTTCGATTCAAATGAGAGTAGATCCGACACATTGTTAAGATTAGCCTTAGTAAAGCCACGCTCCCAATCAAGATCATTTTTGAACGATTTCTTAAGAAACATTAATAAACTATTAATAGTTAGCGTCGCAAAATTAACAGTTGTATAAAGCATTTCACTGATATTGCCAGCATACTGTTTATCAGTGAAAATTATTTCTAAATGCTTCAGCAAGGATAGGCTTGTATCAATACGCCCATTCTGATCTAAGCAAATGACATCAGAATTTTGTTCTGCATTAGAATAGTCTTCAGTATCACCTAAAACGCTCAATAACCGATTAGCCTCTGTTGAAAAATGAATACATCCTGAATTTGGAATATAACCCGATTGAATAGCTTCCTTCCATGGAACTGGAGAAGGGATCACACATAAATCAAATGTTATTCTTTTCGAACCTAGCAAAGGTATTTCAGCACGATGGGCAATCTGTGAAGCTGCAAAAACAACGGTGCCGCCTGCTTTTAATTTAGGCCTGTAAGACTCGGCTTTAATATCATAAATATCAAGGAGTTCGTCAATTGATTCAAGCCGATCAACGATATTGTTATAAATATAACCGACATCCTTTAACTGATCAGTAGCCGTTTTGTCTAGAAATAACGTAGATGAACCATGCTCATCTTCTCCGATCAAATAAGAAACAACCATCATAAAATTAGTTGGCCCAGCATCACAATGCCACTTTGTTGATGGGTTATTTTCCCTACTGGCTCCATCAATCGTCCGTGATGAATGAAACATGATGGCATAATCTGAATTGAAGTACTGCTTAATTGATTGGTCTACTTCTTCAGTTAGAATGCTTTCAATCACTTCAACCAAGGAATCCTTAAACTCTAAGCTTGGATTTTCAGTCAACTCAGTGAATACCCGTTCAATACCAACAGAATCAAGAGTGTGATGCTCAGTCAAATATTTTTTATCTTTGAAATGTTTAATATGTTTGGAATTTTTTACAGCGTTATGGTGCAGATAACTAAATTTATATCTCTGATCATACTCCTCCTCAATATTCTTACGATTATTAGGCCTAAGTATAGAACTGTACTTTTTCTTTTCTGACAACATAGATGTCTCCCATACACAATTAATTATTTATACTACTAACGACAAATACTAAGAAAACTTTAATAGCAGTAGATACATATAAATACGGCAAGTTATAAGCCAAAATCACTAATTAGGACAATATATAAAAACTCCAGATAGCAATATTTTGCCGATTCACAGAGATTGAGTATGAAATCGCATATTCATGCTATCTCATTTAATTTTTCAATTTCTAGGTAAGGTAAGTTAAAAGCATTAACGCCTTTAGGAATTGAGCATATGACGCGACAACCTGCATGCAATGCAATGACCATTGCATAAGTATGGCATCCAACAACCATACTAGAGTTAGCAATTAGCATTGATAATGACGACTCATCATCGACAAATACATTTTTCATGAATTTTATTAAATGAGTATATTTACCCTTCTTATCTGAGGGGTGTGGCTTTATAAATATATTAATTTCCTTATTTATTCCCAACACATCCAGATGATTGTAAAAATAGTTAAACGCCTGAAATTCACCCGCATCTGCTTCGTCATTCCATGAAACCCTAATAGGCTCCATAACATAAGTCACATATGGCTTCCTGATGCCAATTTTGGTCCTAACATGTATTTTTTTAACTTCACTATCAAGATAAGTATTGTTTTTAATTATAACTGAACATTCAGAAAATTTTTCTCGCGCTAATTTTTCAGCGTATTTATCAGTCACCCAGATCTCGTCGGGGAGGAGTTTGCATGAATCATATATAAATCTTTTCTCATAATTTGCCCAATGATCAATAACAGCAATTGTTTTAATACCTTTGCTTTTAGAAATCCTCCTAGATTCATATTCAAAGTTAGTCGACCAACCTGTACCCGATATAAGCACTGAGTAGTCCATATTGGCTAAATAATTTAGATCATTATTAATAAAACTAGGAAAGGAATCATTCATTATAATTTCTGCTGGACCCGACATAAAGAAAAGTGAATGATTGTAATCAATCTCTCCAGATTTTAGCCAAGAAACAATGTGATTTGCTGAACCTGCATCATTAGCTACTATTGCATTAATAGCATGTATCACTCCTAATTTTCTCTAAAAATTGCGAAATGAACCATATCAAAATAGTGTCCCTTCACAACTTCATGATTAATACGCCGACCATCTTCAATCATTCCTGAATTTTTCATTATGCTTAACATCGCTAAATTGTTTGACAATGCTCCTCCTGTTATTTTTCTAACCTTAACAATTTTTAACAAAAATTCAATCATGGCCTCCCATGCCATACGACCATAACCCTTCCCTTGGTATAAGGAATGTCCTATCAATATACCTACATCTACGGCATCATGATTTCGATTACTGTACAGCGTCATTGTGCCAATCATAATCCCACTTTTCGAATCACAGATTTTTAAAAAAAGATTATCTGAGTTTTCAAAAGATGCCTGATATTCCAAACAACTTTCATAAGTATGCGATGTAAATCGCTGATTACTGTATTGCATAGTATTAGCATTATTCAACCAAGATACATATTCAGTCGATATATCTATTTCTTTAAATTCAAAAATAGAAATATCATTTTTAAGCAGAGGAAAATCAACTTTTACTTCAGATATTGGCCGCATATTCTTTTAACTCCTCTAGATTACTCCATACTTTCTTAAAAACACTGGATATAACGGTAATATCATCAAGATTTAGATCATATACACATAGGCCAAAACCTAGAAATCGTTCGTCATTCATTTCTTCAGCTATAGGGCAAATACCTTTTCATAACTAACATCACGACTAACAACGTCAGAACTCCAAGGAAACCCTTTGCTCCCATAAGCTATTTTATTCTGATACATCGGTAATAAATGTAAGTTTTGGTATCTCCTAAATACGGACAACCCTTCTGCCTCCAAGGCATCCGCTATAACATCTCTGCTAACACCTAATAGTGAACTATCAATTGTCATAGGATAAACATAATAGACATGAGTACAATCATCTAACACTTGAGGTAATCCCAAACCCTTTAGATTAGAAAGGCCTGCTGTTAGCTTTTCCGCGAGAGCTTGCCTACATTTAATTATGCGAGGAAGTTTCTTTAATTGTTCAATGCCTATTGCACACTCTATTTCTCCTAACCTAAAATTATAACCCAGCATATTATTAATGTTGGGTTCTTGCTTATCCCCAACCACCGCTTCGCCATGATTGCGGATTAATCGCATTCTTTCCGCAAGTTGATCATCATTGGTAACAATGATTCCACCTTCACCCGCATGAATATGCTTGTGATAATTTAGACTGTATCCACCAATATGGGCCAAGGTACCGGCATGTTTACCCTTGTATAAAGCACCCGGTGCTTGAGCCGTATCGGAAATAACTTTAAGGTTGTGCCTATCTGCGATGTCCATTATTGCAGCCATATCTGCTGACTGGCCAAAGATATCCACCGCGATTATGGCCTTGGTTCTCGCCGTAATATTTTTCTCGATGGAGACTGGATCAATGTTAAAGGTTTCAGCAGATATATCGGCAAATACAGGAATAGCATTCCAATGTAAAATAGCCGTTGCACTTGCGCACATAGTCCAAGGACTAACAATAATTTCATCTCCTGGATTAATATCTAAAGCACCTACTGCAGCAATTAAACCTGATGTCCAAGAATTAACTGTAATAGCATGCTTAACATTAAAGAAATCAGCACAGTCTGATTCAAATTCCCTGACCTTTTCACCACCATAAAATTTCTCATCCCAACATCCTAAATAATTTGAAAGAATACCTGTATCCATAACTTGATTAACAGCTAAGCGCTCCTCTTCTCCCAAACTATTATAAGATAGAAATTTTTTAACTATAAGTTTCTCTCCACCCAAAAGAGAAAGTTTATCTTTTATTAATGATGACAATTTATCCACCTGATATTTTTGTTTTTTTGATAATACTTTCACAGAGCAACTGTGTTTCGAGCGCGGAACCTGCACCCGATTCAAGTTCCTCTTTACCACTGAGCACACCGTAAATATTCTCAATAGCCTTACTCATTGCGTACTTGTACCCACCCTCATCTATTATTGCTGCTGAAAGAGTTGTATACCCTATAAAATTTTCACTAGGAACGGGGCGCCGACGTAACCAGTTCATGCCACCATTCAATAATGTCAACTCAATTTTGGAGAATACGAATTTCGCTTCAAAATTTGTATAATCATTTGAATTTCCTGATGAAAAAAAAATTTCCACACCTTTATTTGTTGCCAATACAAACGAGCATGTAGGATCAGTAGCTTCATAATCAATATAACTATGACCTACGTACTTAATAGTTAAATCACCAAATATCCATTGAAATATATTAATTAAGTGTGATGCGTTATTCATAACCCCTTTATTATAAAAGGCCGTTATTGTTCGCAACTCCCCATACTCACCAGTACATACTGATTTTTTTAACTTTATAATTTCAGGATCCCATCGGCGGGTATAATTCACAGCTAAAATTATATTATTTTCATCACATAAGTTAATAACTGTCTGAGTATCTTTCACATTAAGCGCAATAGGCTTTTCACAAAATATCAACTTAGGCTGAAGTAATATAGCTTCCTCCACACTTTCAAGATGTGAACCCGTAGGACTGCATATACTAACTACATCTATATCTGACGAACTGGGGGTTGAGGTATAAGATTCACTAATATTCCATTTATTTTTAAATAGATTACCATTATGTTCATTCGGATCTATGCACATTAATATTTCAAAGTGTTTACTTCTTGAATAAGCACCTGCATGAGTGCATGGAAATCCATCTTCTGGTAATGCCAAATCAAACTTACCAGCAATGTTCCCACAACCAATAATTGCAACTTTTAATTTTTCCATATAAACCAACATATAGTAAAATATTATTTTAATAGATACTCAGCCATCATTTCTGCGCGTATCCAATCATCTAACGTATCAATATCCTGCACCCTCCAGCGTGGAATTTTAATTGCGCTAGAATGTTCTGAAAATACTAATAACTCATTAACCCAAGCACTTGCTTTACCCCAATAGAACTGACCCGCATCATGATACGCTTCTGGTAAATCTTGAGATCGTTTAGTGAAATTTTCTGGATTAAACATTGCAACACTATCATCTTCTCCAATTGTTAATGCCCTAGCAACAGGATATCCAAAATCTGTCGCCGAAAAACAGTATTCCCACCCGCCCTCTTCTATTTTTTTGGCACCACTAACCAAGTCTTCTGATGAGAGAAATGGTGCAGTTGCATAAATGCAACAAACGTACTCGACATCCCACCCATTATCCATTGCCCAACGAGTAGCATGAGCAATCACTTCTGTTGTTCCAGCATAATCATCTGAAAGTTCATCAGGTCTCATAAATGGAACCAAAACGCCCATCGATCTTGCTACTTTCGCTATGTTTTCATCATCTGTAGATACAATAATTTTATCAAAGATATTCGCTCTTTTAGCTGCTTCTATTGACCTAGCAATCATGGGTTTACCCATAAATTCTTTAATGTTTTTAAAGGGAATCCTTTTACTTCCACCCCTGGCTGGTATGACTGCAATTTTCATAAATTCCCTTTCGCTAACGAATTATTCGACGTTCGCAAATAAAAGACTCAGCATAATCGATACCACACTGACTCCCTCTGACGACAGCTTTAGCTTCAATTGATCTCACTGAACGAGAATGCGGATATTGTCTTAATTCATTCTTATAACATGATAAATATTCTAATTTTTTAGTCCAAAACCTACTAATATCAACAAATAAATTGGGTGTAAATCCAAAAGATGAGCATACATAATCGGTACTAGAATTCACTTCAAAACACCATAGTTCTTTGACACTACTTTCTGGCTGAGGCCGAATGGCTGTAACTACAGACTGATAAGTAATTCTGTGATCAATATTCAAGTCCCCATGCCAATGAGTGATAACTAAATCTGGTTCGAATTCAAGAATGCTGCTTTCTACCGACTTTACAATATTTAACAATGGAACTGAATCCATTTTATTATCTGGATAGTCGAATGATTTACAATAATCAGGTGTTAGTATTTTCATTGCCGTTTCTTTTCCCGAACAGCGATCATTGACTTCATTTTGGCTAGGAGAACGACTGGCAATGCCATCGGTCATGAACACTAATCCAATTTTCACACCCTCGAATTTAAATTTGGCCATAACCCCTGAGCAACCTATTGCTTCATCATCAGGATGGGCGGCTACTATTAATACTCGTTTAATCATCAATAAGATCCCACGTTACAGCAGTCCCCCGAACTATATCTCTATTCACTTTTTTCCCTACTAATTCATCAAAATATTTAGGTGCCAAGCCAAATCCAGGTCTAATTCTTCTAATATCTTTCTCCGAGATTGCATTTCCAGATTTAATTTCATTCACGAAGTAAATCGATCTTCTAAAATTCAAATTAGCTTTCTCAGAATCCTTTCTATCATAACCTGCCTTACCTATCGCACTCCAAACTGCTTCTGAATCGCTACATAATTTTTTTAGTTCGTCAGGTTCAATGGAGAACTCAGAATCAGGGCCTTTTTCACTACGATTTATTGTAAAATGTTTTTCTATGAAGCTAGCACCTAAAGCAATAGAAGCCACAGATATTTCAGTACCTAAGGAATGATCGGAAAGCCCTGATACAACATCAAATCTAATTGATAGATCTTGAATAGTTGCTAAATTACTTTGCTCTGCAGGAGCAGGGTAAGAACTAACACAATGAAGTAATATCAGATCCTTACATCCTCCCTCTCTAGCAGCGTCAACAGCCTCTTCAATTTCACTAAGGCTTGCCATTCCCGTTGAAATAATCATAGGTTTGCCAGTTTTGGCAACGTAGCGAATTAGAGGAAGATCAATTGTTTCAAACGAAGCTATTTTGTAAGCAGGAGTATTAAGTGTCTCTAAGAGATCAACAGCAGTTTCGTCAAAAGGAGTACTAAAACATGTAATACCAATTTCTTTAGCATATTCGAATAGCTCTTCATGCCACTCATAAGGTGTTTCAGCCCACTTATACAAATCATATAATTTATACCCATCCCATAAACCACCATGAACCATGAACTCATCGCCATCTTCATCAATCGTCATAGTATCAGCCGTATAAGTCTGCAACTTTATTGCATCAGCACCATTTTTCTTAGCTAAAAATATAGTTTCTTTTGCACGTTCAATACTTCCGTTATGATTTGCAGACAGCTCAGCAACAATATAAGGCTTACAACCTAAGCCAATCTCAACGCCATCAATCAATACATTATTCTTCATTTGTAACCTCAATAATCGCTTGAGCGATAACCTTTCCATTATCTAATCTAGAATCATTAAAAGTTATCTTAATATTGTTTGCTAATAAAAAAGCATTTGGATATCCAGGTGCGTCAAGCATTCGAATATAGTCATAAACCTTATCAATGGGGAGATCCTTGGGCAACTCGCTTTCTTCTGAAGTACGACGTTTAAAATTAACAACGGAACCAACTTGAGGTCTCGCCGTAGGGCATTCTGATAATATTGAGCTGATACCCATCCAGCATGCATCAGTCATACGTTCATAGATACTTTCTGCGTTTCCAGACAAATCAACTTCAAGTTGCCAAAATATAGGGCCCGTATCAAGACTTTCTTCCATTTCAATTGCACTCAAGATAGTTTTGGTTTTACCCTGAAGAATTAAATTTTGAAGTGGACTCCCTCCCCTCCCATAAGGCAAATCAGTCATATGAAAGCAAATACATCTAACCTTCTGCAATATTTCTTTACTGACTAAATTACTCCAATGACAAAAAAAGATTGTCTCAATGGACGTCAAGTCAAGATTATCTAACTCAGCCTGTGAAGAAATGAATACCCAATCACCAGGGACTTTTTTATTCAAGTCATCATAGGACTTACGTCCCCAGGGTTTATTATGGGCAAAAACATTTATTTTCATCACTGACATAACTCCCTCTATACCGCCTTATCCCAAACAAATAGTTTCAACGGACCGAAATCTCCAAATTCTCCTTGACTTGAGATAAGTCTAGAATATTTATTAATCGGATCTAAATAATCAGGACTTTGATTATTATCTCTAGAAATACCACCATTTATAATTCGAGTGGCTACATAATAAAAGCTGCTAAATCTTATTTCATCAGTAATGAAAAACTTACTTGATGAGCATGATTCTAGGTGACTCTCATCTAAATAAAGATTATGCCAGCGAACCAATATTTCCTCTAAAGCAGCTTTTTTCCTGAGCTGGTTGAGATTTTTTAGACCTTGCTCCGTATCTTCGCACATTAAGTATCGGCCGCCAGGTTTCAGTACACGAAAAACTTCATCAATCGCTTTCTTTTGCTCTGATCGACTTTCCAGATTAATTAAGCAACGATCTGTTATCACAAGATCCATAGATTCATCAGGAATATCTAAGTTGCGAACATCCCCCTGCATAAACTTAACATTTTTATATTCATCTGACTGATCTCCGACCTGTTTTGCATGCTTAATCATTTCATCAGAGAAATCGATCCCAAGAATATCTCCCTTAATCTTCTTTGAATACTCAAATGTTGAGTAACCATTTCCACATCCTATATCTGCTACACTATTCGCTTGTTCTAGATACTTACTAATATTTTCAATTTCCAGCTCTTTAAGATATGTGTCTGGCATTGTTGCTAATGAATCAACACCAAATTCTTTTGCCTGATCGTTCCAAAACTCTTTAATCGTTTTAGTCATTTCAACCTATCCTTCAATGCTTTTCAAAGTTTCATTTATTATATTATCTGCTAATCTCTTAGCACCAAAGCCATCAATTAACTCGAGACCATTTCTTTTAATCAACAACCTTAAGTCACAATCATCTACTATAGATATAAACTTGGATATAAAATATTCTGAAGTAATATCAGTATGATATCCTAGCCCAACTGCGTATTTGTTATCAGTTAAAAATTTATAAAGCTCACGTTGATTATCTGCTATTTGTATCAGTAACGATGGGACTCCAAGACACAATCGTTCGAGTGATGAAACACCAGCAGAGCCAATGACTAACTGATGCTTTGCTAGAATTTCAGCCATATCACCCCCGATATTTTCAACAGTTACATTCTTCGGCACATCGAAATTATTTTTAAAAAGGTCTAAATTAACGACCAGCGTAAATTGATACTTTGATAGCGTTATAGACTTAAGTGCTTTTAACAAAACATTAATAAATTCACCTGCATAGCCAGCACCAATGAATATTAAAATTCTTTTAACCTCTTCAACCTTTACTTCCCTTAACTTCAAGCCTTCATTTATTTTCTGATAATCAATTGCAAGCGGAGAGAATTCAACACCAACCAACATTTTTGTCCTGGACACTATATAGGAAAAATAATCACTTTTTTTAATTCCAGGATTATAATTAATAACTATATCTACTGGTAATTTTCTGCCAGGAACATCATCAAAACATACGATAGAATCTACATGTTCAGAAACGACTGATACCCATTTATCAGTAATTCCGTAATTATCAAATATCAATACTATTTTTTCTTCACCGTCTTTTTTGATCTTTTGTATTACATCACACGTTTGTATTGCATCGACCATCTCATTTTCCTCAAGCCAGAAGGAGGTTTCAGCTTCAGAGTCAGAGTCAGAGTCAAGCCAATAAGTATCCATTATTTTCTTTGTAAATTTATTCTTAGACCCTGGCAGATTACGAATTACAAATTTAGTACTAAAGCCTAGGCAAGCAATCTCACTTGCCACTATTTGACTTCTACTGATATGGCCAAATCCTATTCTATTAGAACAATTACACTTAAATATGAAAGTAACATTCATATTCCTAACACCACCTCTCTCAACTTCACCTTCAGATTTTATATTTTTCATTTCAAAATATTAGACAGCACTTCCGCTACTGTATTTTGCTCAACTATTGTCAAAGCAGGGTACAGTGGAATACTCAATGCTAATTCAGAATGTAGCTCAGCATGCTCACAATAACCTTCTTTAAAGCGTCCATTTGAAAAATCAAGCTTCTGGTAATAGGGTTGCAGATATATAGGCATGTAATGCAAATTTACTCCTATACCTGCTCCTCTCAATTCATTAAATACTTCACTATGAGAAACATGAATTTTTTCTAACTGTAAACGTACAACATATAAATGAAAGCTGCTATAACAATTATCATTGATAATGGGTAACTCAAGAGGGAGGTCTTTTAATATTAGGTTGTAGCGCTTCGCTAATTCATTACGCTCTACTATAAACCTATCAATTCTATCAAGCTGACTTAAGCCTAAAGCTGCTTGCAGTTCGGTCATTCGATAATTATACCCCAGCATTATTTGCTCATAATACCAGTCACCTGTTCGCTCATTCACCATTTCAGCCTCATCACGAGTAATACCGTGACTTCTAAGCAACCTCATTTTCTGGGCAAGTTCTCGATTATTCGTTACTGCCATACCACCTTCTGCAGTAGTAATAATTTTAACAGGATGAAAGCTAAATGTAGTAATATCACTATAATGACAACATCCTGTATTAAATCCCTCATAGCGACTTCCAATTGCATGAGCAGCATCTTCAATAATTTTAAAATTGTATTTCTTCGACAGGCTGTGAATTTCTTTCATGTCACAGGGTTGCCCGCACATGTGTACAACAATAACTACTTTAGGTAATTGATCATTTTCAAGCGCTTGCTGAAGTTTTTCTTCAAAAATTTGTATATCGATATTGAAAGTTCTAGGATCAATATCAACAAAATCAACTTCAGCGCCGCAATAAAGTGCACAATTAGCTGATGCAACGAAAGTAGTTGCTGAAGTCCAAACAAGGTCACCCTGCCCTACATCAAGCGCTAAGCACGCAATATGAAGCGCAGACGTAGCACTATTAACGGCAATGCCGTGTTGAGCATTGCAATATTCAGTTACTGCATTTTCAAATCTAGGGACGACAGGCCCTTGCGTCAAAAAATCTGATGTTAGAACTTCAATGACTGTAGAAATATCGTCATTATTGATGTCCTGCCTTCCGTAAGGGATGTACTTAATATCATCTGACATAATGTCACGCTTTTGAAGTAACATGTGTTTCGATTAGCTTTCTTAGCTGCTCAACACTTAAGAAATTTTCATTCTTTCCGCTATTGTAACTAAAGTTTTCACCCACTTTAATTCCACCGGCTTTAGCGCAATAACTATCTATGTCGTATTCGCCTCCACTGGGTAATATAGCAAAATAGCGCCCTAGATCGACGGTATTAATACTGTCACAGGTTGTTATCATTTCTTCATGCAGTTTTTCACCTGCGCGAATACCAATAATTTTCTGCTCACACTCAGGAGCAATAGCCGTCGCAACATCAACGATATTATAAGAAGGAATCTTAGGAACAAATATCTCGCCCCCTAACGCATGCTCTAATGTCCAAAGCACCATTTCAACACCGTCATCCAGACTTATATTGAATCGCGTCATTGCAGGATCAGTAATCGGTAAGACACCTTCTTTTTTCTTATCGATAAAGAAAGGAACGACCGATCCACGACTGCCCATTACGTTACCATAGCGTACTACACTGAAGTGAATATCACGCTCACCTTTAACATTATTAGCAGCAATGAATAATTTGTCAGAACAAAGTTTCGTAGCCCCATATAAATTAACCGGCGCTGCAGCTTTATCGGTCGAAAGCGCAATCACTTTATTGACATGATTATCGAAGCAGGCTTCTATTAAATTCTGAGCACCAAGCACATTAGTTTTAATGCATTCAAAAGGATTATATTCTGCGGCGGGCACTTGTTTTAGAGCAGCAGCATGAATGACAACATCAATGCCTTCTAGCGCTCTTTTTAAGCGTCTCTCATCCCGAATATCACCAATAAAGTATCGAATCTGAGAATACTTTTGGGCTGGAAACTCCTGAGACATTTCAAACTGCTTTAACTCATCCCTAGAAAAAATGACCAAGCGTTTAATGGCTGGATATTTGGTTAGTACCGTCCGCACAAAGGCTCTACCAAAAGAACCTGTGCCACCCGTGATAAGTATCGATAAGCCGTCCAACATAAATCTTTTCCCATATATTGACATTCATATAAACCAAGCAAACTCTATACCAATTTATATTTCATTAAATAATGATAAATTCTGAACTTTAGCATAACTCTGTTGAGCCGCTTCTAATAAAAACGTTTGTAAGGTCAATCGACTCACCGCCTCCGCAAAATCGACGTCACTCAACGCGGACAACACAGTTTTGCTCACCAGATCGATATCCGCAGCCAAACTCGCTGTATTTTCAATAACATTTAAGCGGGCACCCACCTCACTGCGAACTTGCGAAATACTGGTCTGGGCAAAGGCTAAATTATTCAACGTATCGTCTAATAAGTTCCCTAACGTTTCTGAATCAAGAGGATTATCACCCAAGGTTTCTAGGCCGTCCATTAAACGAAAAATGGTATCGGTTATCCCCTGCTTTTCAGAAGAGTTAACTAAAAACTCATCACCCGGCTTGGGCTCGCCACTTATTTTTACGACAACGCCTGCAATAATAATTTCGCTGCTTTCAGAATACTTTTGTGTAGCAAACCCCTCAATAATTCTTCCATCCGATGCCTGTCGAACCGCGTAGTTTTTCCCAGCCGGGGTGATGGCTGAATCGGCATTAAAGGTAATGATAATATCTTCCGGGTAAAATTCTGCATACGCATCTTCATCAACTACGAAACCGGGGTTAATAACGGCGGTTCCCGCGTTAAGCGGGTTCAGACTCGTGGTGAAGGTATTATCAGCGGTTTCAACATCGACAAATAGATTTTTGCCATTATCCCCCGTAGCAACATTCGTTGATGAAGCAATCGCTAAAAAACGTTGACCTTCATCACCGGCATATTCATAACGACCGTTGTCATTTTTAGGGAAGGGTAGAGTCCCTCCTTTAAAACCACCAAATAGATATTCGCCGCCCGCATCTTTAGCGTTCATTAAATCAACCGTCGACCCCAGTATCTGTCGAACCTCGGAGGCAATCGCTTGCCGATCTCCAATCGTTTGGCTGCCATCACCGGCTTTAATGGTTAATTCTTTTAGTCGCGTGAGATTGTCGGTAATCCCTGCCAGCTGGGTTTCTTCTAACGCTAGGCGACCTTCTGCCCCTGTCATATTTTTACCGAACTGCTCTCGTAAGGCGGCATCTTGTTGAAGCTGCAATATTTTAGTGGCCGCAATCGGATCATCGGCAGGGGTTAAGACTCGCTTGCCCGAAGAGACCTGTTGCTGGGTTTTACTCACCTGACTTTGATTATCAAGGATCGAGTTCAGCCCTTTATTAAAAGACTGTAAGGTAGAAATACGCATATTTACGTTCTCCTAAAGCTGTTCGTTAAAAAGTGTTAATGAGGGTATTAAAAATATCACGCGCAATCCCAATAACCTTAGCCGAAGCATTATAAGCAAGCTCGTATCGAATCAGGGCGGCCGCTTCTTCATCAAGGTTAACGCCAGAACTGCTGACAACCGCGTCTGTTGAATTACGTAATAATACATCACTGGATTCTCTATTGATTTGAGCACGACTGGTAATAGAACCCACCTCTTCCACTAAGGTTGCATACGCGCCGCTGTAGCTGGAATTACCATTGATGTTACCTTTTGTTTGTAAGTCACCCAACCCTGAGCCATTTCGACTGTCTGACGTTCCATCTTGGTTGAATTTCACCGTGAATTTATCACCACTTTCGACTAACCCTTCAATTTCTAAATTAAAACCAAAATGGACGGGCTTACCGACCGGGTTTGTATCAAAGAGGTTATTGCCCGGAGGCTTAATCTCAAGACTGTAGTGCTCATCCAATACGACGTTAACTTCGCCCCCCATCGTAATTTTATTACTGCCGTTTGGGCCGGTACCGGATACCGGTAACCGTGATTGAAAACTGATGCCCCCTTTTTCGTTAATTGCAACATCAATACCTCCCGAGAATGACAGGCCACTGGCTTCTAACTGGGCCTGTATTTCATTAATAACATCACTGCCCGTTGCCTGATTGCCGCTCAGTTCAATGCTGTAAAGGCCTTGTCCGGGCACATCAAAATCGTAGGTATAAGGGCCACCGGTAGAAAAATCATAGCCTTCAAATTCAGAAATGTTGGAAAAGGTAGCACTACCCGTTGACGTTAATTCAATATCGTCACCATTGGATATTTCGAAACTATCACCGATGTCTCCGGTCACATCAAAAGAAATGTCATCACCCTTTAAAGCAATAATAGTCACGGTGTCGCCATCACTTTGAGCGATGATCCCTAAGTCTTTAAGGTCAAAATTGGCATTGATTCGATCCGCAATAAAATTGGCATCAATTGGATCAGGCACAATCTTAGGGTAATCGCTGTCATATTTTGTCTGGGCATCGGCTAAGGTATCGGTTATTTCGATGCCGTTAAGAACCAACCCCATACCCAATAACGGGTTGGCGTCTGCTGTAAAATTTGTCAGCTGCACGGTTGTTCTAGCGCTGGCTTCAACACCCTCACGATTTGATAATACACGAGCGATTTCTTTGGCGGGCGTATTCGCGGCGGTCGTTAATAATGGCTGTGATACTTGCAGGCCTGTTAAGGGGTCTTCTAGATTAATGGTGATACGTTCAGGAAAAAAACCATTTAACGCCGTAACCGTGGGCGCGGGAGACGGTGCTTGATAAGTCGGTGATAAAGGAAGGTAGCCACCAAAGCTGGAAAAGCCTGTTTTGCCTTCATCAGGGGGCAGAATACTGTTAGCAATACCGGGCACATACGTTTGATTCATTAAGGGTGGGAATAATGGAATCGGATTACCTGGATCAGAATTGTCTAACACATCATAACTTTTGGGTGACGTGAAACGAATAATTAACGGCGGGTCCATTTCTCCTTCGCTGGCTAAGTACGGCGTATCAATATCATAAACACTGCCTTGAGAAATCGCACCGCTGCCTCGGTTACCGATTGCCGAGTCGGTCGAGATGGGTGAAGCAATCGCAATTTCTTCACCTCGGGTTATTCTCATATCGATGTCATTGGCACCGGCGCGAGTCGGGGTTAATAAAAACTTATCCCCCGCTTGAAAAGAACCCGCTTCTAAACGAATTTCAAAACCCTCGATTTCTAGTGCATGTGGTAGCGACCCCGTCAGTGCGGTCGAAGCTACCTCTTCCCCTGTGCTATCGTTATAAACCTTAAAAATAAAATCTCCAGGTCCTGGAAACTCCATGCGGTAATTATCCGTTGTCAGCTTCGAACTGTCCGTAATATGAAGAGAGACTAAACGGTCGTTGGGGCTGGCGTTACCAGAATCTTCCTGTATGCGTAAATAAGTATTATTAGGGGTGTTCACATTTGCAAAAAAATCGCCACCTTTGGACCCTTCAAAATCGATCCCAAGATGGTGCTGCTGGTTAAACGTTTCTGTCATACTTATGGCCACACGACCTAGACCATTAATAGTAGGTTCTAATACTTTGTCGCGAAACTCCAATATCCCGCCAAGCTGGCCGCCTTTTATTTCTGCGGTTATCTCTTGTACGGAGTCACCTTGACGAAAAAATAGGCCCACTCGAGATGGATCGGTACTACCGCTGTCGGCAAATAGTTCATGAGAATCATTACCAAGGACCAGTACCCGTCCGTTGCCGATAAAAACATTCACCGCGCTATCGTTTTGCGTAACACTCTCAACGTCGACTAATGCAGATAGATCGGTGATTAACTTATCGCGCTGATCAAGCATGTCATTCGGCGTACTCCTATTTGAAGAGGCTAAGGCAAGTTGAATTTGTTGATTAAGTTCGGCAATGGCATTACCTATGTTGTTAATTTGACTGGCAATCACGTCCATTTGGCCATTAATAATCTCACTTTGATTATTAAGGCGATCATTAATACTTGAGAAACGATCGACAAGACCGTTGGCTTCCGAAATTAATACTTGGCGCGCAGGCAAGGAAGAAGGATCATCAACCACGGACTGCAACGAACCAAACACTCTTTCGATACCGGGCTGTATCCCTGTACCCGAATCCGCTAGCAAACTATCGATCTGAGAAGCATTCAAAGACATGGCATCAAACTTGTTGAACGCTGAAGAGTCCCGCTGCATTTGTTGGGTTAGAAATTCATCATAAACGCGCTTGATTGAATCAACACTGACCCCGCTGCCCGTCCAAGCACCCCCAGTAAATTGCGGGGTTTTTTCATTAAAGTTTACCGTCTGGCGGCTATAGCCTTCCGTGCCTGCATTGGTGATGTTATGGCCGGTAACAGCCAGTGCTGTTTGCTGGGCTTTTAAGCCCGAGATACCAATTCCTAATAAATCACCCACGAGGCACCGCCGTCATTGCTGAGGTTTGAGTTGTATCTTGAAATGTACGTTGCATTAATTCGCTATTAGCGATGCGCGTTATTTTTTGGGCGTATTTAGGATCCGTCGCATAACCGGCTTGCTGTAGGGCTTTGGCGTATTGCTCAACATCCGTGCCCGCCGCCATCGCTTTTTCATAACGCGGGGCTTGCAAGAAATCTGAATAGTCTTTTAGCCCTGCTTCAATCGTTGGATATGAACGGAAGTCGGCTTTTTCAGTCACGCGCTGTCCATCACGATATTCGTGCGTCGTGACTCTTACCTTTTCACCTTCCCAACGACTGTCGGCTTTAATACCAAAAAAGTTGAAGCTGTTTGCTTTTTCGCCCTGACTGTTTTCACCCTGAATAACAAATTTTCCCCAACCCGTTTCTAATGCGGCTTGAGAAATGATGGCTTGAGGACTCACGCCCATTTCATTGGCAATTTTTTCAGCGGCGGGATACAAGGTTTGTATAAAGTCTTCTGGGCTGTCGAACACGGGTACTTTATCCGGTGTTTGAATACTCGCGGCTAATACAGGCTTTTCTGTGTGCACAAAAGAGGTGTCAATTTCAAAACCCGTGTTGTCTCTTTTAGGCTGAAGCTGAGTGTTTTTCTTGTCAATCTGGTTAAAGTCGATCGCATGCGAGAAGTTCTTGCGGCGATCATCTAATGGCTGCCAAGGCGTCTCTTCACGATCTCTGGTTGGATCACCGTACTCTTGGTTAAGCTGACGGTAGATAACATCGGCCAGCCCCATGCCTTGTTTGCCGGTTAGGCTAACAGAGAGTTGATCGTCGTACATTTGCTGATAGAAATCTTGTTGCGGTGAGTGCATTAACGAATCTTCTTGAAAGACTTTATTCGCATCGCGCATGGATTTCATCATCATTTTCACAAACATAGATTCAAACTGCTCAGCCACTTTACGCAGTGCTAGGCCTTTGTCTTCGCGACCAATGGCGTTGATGCTTTGCAGACTGTTTAAGTCTGTATAAACATCTTGTGGCTGTGCAATTTGACTAGCGATCATAACACCATCCTGCTTTTGTGGACCTAAATCTATTTCTCTATCCTTCTGTACAGCAAGTTCTTTGCCAACTATTGAATTGCAATCACATCGCAGGTTTAATGGGGGTTTGAGAGTCGCTTAAGGGTCGTTCAAAAGGATGGATAACAACAGTGGCGGCGGAAGTGGCAAGAGGTTGCCGCTTACTATGATGAGAGCGTTATGGCGACACGGTGGGCTTTATGGCGTTACGAATTCTGGCTATACAATTTAAGCTTTGAGCGCTTACGATTGCGGTTGTGGTATGCCTGCTGTTCTTTTTCGAGCTGCGCCTTGATCAGTTCATCCTGCTCGAGCATGGTGATTAAACGCTGCTGGTCTTGCGCGCTGATGCGATCAGGATGAATAAATAACAGTTCTATTTTTTGCTGGCGTTGCGCTATGCGCTTTTCGCTCAACGCTTTCACCCCTTGTGTTAACAAGGAATGAATTTCAGTCGTCATGGCTTCAATTTCATCCAGCAACGTTTTCGACAGTGACATGAGTTTCCCTCTAGATAACCACAAGCTCAGCCTTTAAAGCCCCTGCTTGTTTCAATGCTTCTAGTATAGCCATTAAGTCGCCGGGTGCAGCGCCCACCTCATTAACGGCTTGTACTATTTGATCCAATGAGACGCCAGGCCCAAATTTAAACATTCTATTATTCGCTTCTTCGGCGATTATGTTTGTCTTAGGCACAACCACTGTTTCGCCATCACCTAACGCATTCGGCTGAACAACGTCTAAGTTTTCTTGCACCACCACTGTTAAGCTTCCGTGCGTGACGGCAACCGGTTCTATCGTCACATGCTGCCCCATTACAATGGTGCCGGTACGTGAATTAATAATCACTTTAGCGCGCGCTTCTCCCATTTTAACGTCCATATTTTCTATCACCGATAAAAATGAAACTCGCTGATTTAGATCTCGCGGCGCACTGATTCGAATGGATGTGGCATCTAACGCTTCTGCCGTACCCGGACCTAGCAAGTCATTTAACGTCTCAATGATATGACGTGCGGTGGTAAAATTTGCTTGGTCTAAATTGAGCACTAAACTGTCGCCGTGACCAAACGCATTGGGAATCGAGCGTTCGATAATCGCACCGTTTGGAATTCGACCAACGCTAGGCACATTCACGGTGATTTTAGAACCATCCCCCCCTTGAATACCAAAACCACCGACCACAAGATTACCTTGTGCAAGCGCATAGATTTGGCCGTCGGCTCCTTTTAGCGGTGCGAATAATAATGACCCCCCCCGCAAACTTTTTGCATTACCGAGGGATGAAACCGTAATGTCTAACCGCTGACCGGGTTTCGCAAACGCTGGCATTTCGGCCGTAATCGAGACCGCTGCCACATTTTTTAATTTAGGATCCGAGCCGTTAGGAATCGTGATACCAAATTCAGCCATCATGTTTTTAAACGTTTGCGTCGTGAACGGGGCTTTATCTCCGCTGCCATCTAGACCAACAACCAAACCGTAACCAATTAACTGGTTACTGCGAACCCCGGCAATTGAAGTAATATCTTTAATGCGCTCAGCGTTCGCGGTATTGAATACCATCGGTAACGTTAGAAGCATAAAGGCTATAAAGCGCCAAATAATCATCATATATATTTTTTCAAACCCTTGTTCAGTCAAATTATTCATTACTGCCTCCTGAAATTGACACTTATGAGAAGTCTTTTATTAAAAAGGCCACCAAGCGCTGTTCGTCATCCGGCCAAACCAACCTTCTTTGGTCGAATTATTTAAATTACCACGACCACCAAAGGTAATGCGGGCATCCGCAACTTTACTGGACATCACGGTATTCTGTGGAGTGATATCTTGCGGACGAATCAACCCTAAAATGCGAATGTATTCATCACCTTCGCTTAAGGTTAACCACTTTTCACCGCGTATCTGTAAAACACCACTGGGCAATATGTCTGAAACGGTTACAGAAATCGTGCCACTTAAACTATTACTGCGATCAGCATCACCCGAACCTTTAAAAGAGCGGTTATGATTAAGGTTAATGTCGAGCCCTAAGTTTCTCCAACCCGGTACGGTATTCAATACATTGGTGGGGTTAGCCGTATTACTCGAATCTTTTTTCGAAGAGGTTTCTGCTGATTTTGTTGAATTGTATTGCTCATCAAAAATAACCGTAATAATGTCGCCCACTTGCGTTGCTTGCTGATCTGAAAATAAACTCAAGCTGTAATTTGATTTATACAAGGAGCCATTAATATTCGGCGCTGCTTGTAAAGAAGACGACGGCACGGGGGCATAATCTGGATCGTTTGGATAGACGTCTTTCTCAAAAGGTACGCTGGTACACCCCACCGCAAGCATTACCGTGAGCAGTGTGACGGCGGCTTTTATTGGCTGCCCTGCGGGCATTAAACTTTTAATCGTTTTCATACTATGTCTCCGCACTTTTTTTCTAAAAAGCTAAGTATTCTGCGTTAAGAACTGCAGCATTTTATCGGCGGCGGAAACAACTTTTGAGTTCATTTCATACGCGCGCTGAACCGTAATCATTTTCACCAATTCTTCAACCACTTCAACGTTTGAATTTTCTAATGCACCCTGTTCAATCGAACCAAAACCGTCGTTCGCCGCAACCCCCACATTCGGCGCACCACTGGCCGCGGTTTCTTTAAATAAGTTGCCACCGTTTGCTTGCAACCCGGCAGGATTAATAAAATCGACCAGATCGATTTGACCCAGTTCTTGCGGGGTAGGGTCACCAAACAAGGTCGCTTGCACGATGCCATCGGTACTGATGGTCAATTGATTGGTCTGCTCTGGCACATTGATTTGCGGTTCCAGTGGGTAACCGTTGATGTTGACAATCGTGCCTTCAGCATTAATGTTAAAAGTACCATCGCGAGTATATGATGAGGTGCCATCTGGCATTTGAATTTGAAAAAACCCTCGACCATTAACCGCCATATCCAGAGGCTGATCGGTGAGCTGCAAACTGCCGGTCGTGAATACTTTTTGAGTACCCGCCGTTCTTACCCCGGTGCCGACCTGCAGACCCGTTGGTAAACGCGTATCGGCAGAAGAGTTAGCCCCCGGCTGACGCTGAATCTGATACAGCAAATCTTCAAAGACCGGACGATCTTTTTTAAAGCCCGTTGTCGATACGTTGGCTAAGTTGTTTGATACGGTCGTTAACGCTAAATCTTGCGCCTGTAACCCACTTTTACTAACCCATAATGCTGGATGCATACATCACCTCTGCGCAGTGCGCTGACTATCGATTGCGCGAATCGCTATTGCGCACTTAATAATTGAGTGGCGGCCGCACTGTTTTCGTCAGCCGTTTTCATAAGTTTTATTTGCATTTCATATTGACGATTCATCGCCAATACTTGCGTGAGCTCGGTCACGGCATTCACATTACTGCCTTCGACAAAACCGTTTACTAACGACATGTTAGGATCAATATTAGCCCCAGGGTCACCCGGCTGACGATCACGAATACGAAATAAACCATCGGTGCCTTTTGCCAAGGTTTTACCATCAGGATTGACCAAGCGCAGCTGCACCACTTCGGCAACCGCGGCAGCACCCTCACCTTGCGGACGAATTGAAATGGTGCCATCACGACCGATTTCTATCGTTTCAAAGGGGGGTAACACAATGGGGCCACCATCGCCCATCATCTGTAAACCGCGAGCATTTATTAGGCGCCCTTGAGGATCTACCGATAAATCTCCGGCTCGCGTATAGGCTTCTTCACCATCAGCGCCTTCGACGACAAACCAACCTGGGCCTTTAATCGCCACGTCCATCTGACGACCTGTTTGTTGCAAAGGTCCTTGGCTTAGATCACTGGCGGGACGTTCTGCCATGGCAAAAGCACGAGTTGGAAAATGATCACCAAAAACAGGCTGTGCCCGCGACTGAGTATAATCCGATCGAAAACCTGTGGTACTGGCATTGGCCAAGTTATTGGAGTGAGCTGTTTGGCTGACTACATTTTGCTTGGCACCGGACATGGCGATGTATAATGCGCGATCCATAACCTAACTCCTGCAACGTTAATTTCTATATGTTTTGCTATTAATTAGAACTATTGCAAAGTAGATGCCAACCCTGAGATGGATTGATAATGGATAATATTTAACAGGATTTAGCAGAATTAAACGATATTGACGGGGGTTTAACGGTTTTTTATGATTATTTGACGGTAAAAGGGGGAAAACGGCAATAAAAAACGGCAACCTCGCCCCGCCTAACAAACGATTAGCCGAGAAAGATTGCCGCTGCTTTAGCGGCACACGTAATTCATAAACCCATCAGATGTTCAAAATGGTTTGCGTGACCTGGTCCATTGTTTCAATTGTTTTGGCACTGGCTTGGAAATTACGCTGCGCAATAATAAGCCCTACCAGCTCTTCAGAAATATCCACGTTGGAATCTTCCAACGCTGACGATCGTACCTGTCCGAATGAGCCGGTTCTTGGAGAACCGACCGTTCCGACGCCGGATTCAAACGATTCTGCCCAGCCGGTTCCCCCTAAAGGGGTTAGCCCTTCTGGATTTCGGAAATTTGCCAGCGCTACCTGCCCCAACACTTGCGCTTGTCCGTTGGTATATCGAGCAAATATAACGCCTTCCTGATCAACTTCTAAGCCCGCTAATCGACCGGTGGCATAGCCGTTTTGGCTCATCTCACTGACCGAGAATGAGCTACCAAACTGGGTAGAGCCATCCAGGGTGATCTCGAAGTTAGAATTTGAAGCCGGTGAGGTGAGTGGTAACCCCCCCTCTAAAACATTCACTGAATTTAAGGCGCCGCTGGAAACGCCGTCGCCATCCATAGGATCCCAGTTGGTCACATAAATGCTTCCTGTTGCTTCTTGATCTAATGTGCCGTCTTGATTAAAAAACAATTCGTAACGCGCGGCGGTAGCCGTTAGATTATCTGGAAAGTCTAATGTGGAATCTGGATCACCGACATCCTGGTTATCGACTTGCACGTACATGGCCCAAATATTTTGTTCATTTGGACGGGAGGGATCCAAAGGTTCTTTTACAAAAAACTGTGTCAATACATGACTATTACCCAGGCTATCGTACATCGTCGACGAGGTCGCATGGTTGTAAGTGTTTTGATCCTGTGGATCAAAAGCATTCAGTACAACCGGGGTAAATTCATCTTCACTTAACGCACCGAATAAACCCGATACCACAGGCTGAGGATCCTGCATGCTGTACCCTGAATTAAACGTAAAGTCTACACTCCCACCGACGGCCGCAGCGCTAGGAGCCGTGGCCGTGCCACCTAATACCACCGGCCCAGTATTAACCGCACCCATGACCACCAAACTGTCGGTGGGGGATGCACTGTTGATTTCAAGCTTTACATCACGACCGATTTCGTTGGTAATCACCAAGTCGCCTGCTGCGCTAATCGAGGCTAAAAATCCTGGTAATGTCGTACCTCGATAACCATTAATTTCATCGGCAATTTCAGGCAAGGTCGTCGACGCTAATAATTGGCCATTCACGGTTAAGCTCATTAAATTGCCAGGGTTATTATAACTCGACAATGGGACTGTCATAACGGTATTGGCGGTTGCTGCTAGGCCTGCCTGCTGGTTGAAAATACTGGCAATTTCGTTGGCTTCTGTTCCTTTAGGAATAGTCACGGTGGTTTCAATGCCCTCAGGATCTACGATCGTCACTTGCTGCTCGGGGTATTGATTATAAACACCTTCGATACCCGTCGTTAATAAGCTGCCGTCTTCAGGATCATTTTGTAACATAGCAAACAAGTCTTCAGTGCTAATATCGGGACCCAATGCCGAAACATTGGAGATGCTAATGATCGACGCCTCTCCTTCTTCAACGGCCAATAATTCTAGAGTGAATTGTGGCGGTACAATTTTAGGGGACGTTTCTACCGCTTGGGCACGAATACCGATAAAGTCATCTGCATTTTGGCTGTTCAACTGGCGGTTAATACTGGTTGCGAGCTGCTGAACTGAACGGTAGTCTTCATCCAATGCAATTAAAACCGAACCTGAACGATTGTCGTTATCAGGCGCGGGCACCGTCAGGTTCAAGCGGAATGAGTTGGTTTTATCAATTGCGGTCTGACCCGTTACGGCAAACAAGCTATTAAAACCTAATGCGGCGGCGGCTGCTGGCTCTGCCGTGGTGCCGGTAATCGAGATACCTTCACCCGCACCGGTATTGGTATTGGTAAAAACAAGCTGCCCCCCCACAGCGGCAACGGTCACCTTGCCATTTAAGCCACCGGCGCCAATATACACATCAATCTCTTGCTGTAACGCAACGGCAACATCATTAAGGCTTGCATAACTATTAGCCGGTATAACGATGTCAAAAGGACCGGCACCATTACCACTGGTGCTCGTCACTTCTAGTTGAAACTGGTTATTAGCCTGTACGGGCTCTGTCCCACCGTCAAAGCGATTACTACTTAAGAAACCTAGGTTATTCAAATTATAATTATTGGATCCGGATGTATTATCGGCTATCTGAACAAAATCACCGTTCACAGCAGGAGGAACCTGTGCTTGAAACTCAATACGTCCACCCACCTCAACGGCCAGTGTCTCTTCATTACCAATACCGGAAACGGCCACAATTTGAGCGTTTATTTCGGCAACTATTTCAGTAACCGTGACGCTGCTAGGGCTGCCCGGTGCGGAGGGAGACGATGAACTTAGGCTAATCGGATACGTCGCGCCACCTTCTGTGGCAATACTAAAAGCCAATACATTAGTTCCGGATAGATCTAAGTTTGCATAAACATTATCGGCCGTTAATTGATGGGGAGCACCCGGGCTCGACGCAACGATACTTAATGGGGGGGTAGCCGTGGTTCGAGTGGTGGTTGATGTACCCGGAATTGAACGAAAATCGGCGTTGATCGGTGCAGACCCAACAAATAGTTGCGATCCCGCTGTGCCAGGAATAACCCCACTGTTAGTGGCACTAAATGCCGTATCGAAATCGACATTAGTGGTGAACGTAAAACCAGCACCGTTCGTGCCATTAATGCCGGCGCGTTGAATGACAAGTTCGCCCGTAGACGACGTTGTTGCCGTTAATTCCTGTGAACCAAAAACACCATCGATCGCCGTTTGAATTGCGGATAATACGCCCGCCCCGGAAGTACCTGCGGTAATCGCAGGAATAATGACTGCTTGCGAGCCATTACCGTCACCAATATCAAACGAAATACTTTCCGTACCCGCCGTACCCGTCGCCCCCACTGACGCAACGGTAATACCACCGGTCGTCCAATCAATTAACGCAGGGGCACCTGCTGTCGTGGGCTGACCCGCCGCAACAAGCGTTGAAGATGTCGAGTCAATAATACCAGAATCCGCAACACCAATCGCTAAACCATTCGCCGTTAATGCTAAGCCTTGCTCTTGTAATATTTCTTCACCGGCATCCAGGTTTAATAGCGCAGATACTCGACTCGTCAGTGCCGGTGCTTGGTTGCCTATTTGTATTTGAACATCGCCTAAAACGCCACCGACGACACCGTCGCTATTGGCATCAAAGCCTTGTAATCGACCACTACTACCGGCCACGACATAGCCGTCTTTATCTAAGCCAAATAAACCCGCTCGGGTATACGATACCGAACCACGATCTTCTAGAATAAAAAAACCGTTGCCGTCGATGGCCATATCGAGGGCATTTTCAGTGCCACTAATATTGCCCTGGCTAAATTGTTGCCTTACGTTTTCAACCCTTACCCCACCGCCAACAGGTTTACTGCCGCTGCCCAATAAGGAATTGGTATACACATCACTGAATTCTGTACGAGATTCTTTAAACCCCGTTGTACTTGCGTTGGCAACGTTGTTACCGGTCACTTCCAGATCTGTGGAAGCTGCGCGAATACCACTTAAACCAATATTAAAACTCATAATAATTTCTCCACGATACCAAGATTATTCGTTAACAATTTGTTTGATTTCGTCCATTCCTGCACGCTTGCCACCCGCAAGGTTAAGCGTTGCAGAACCGGTTGAATTTAAGCTGACACTATCGACACGAGCGCTCATGAGGGTTAAAAACTCTTCTGTTTTGCCACCCGCATTACCCGTCACTTTAAAACTGTATTCCCCTGGAGGATAAGGCACTTGAATGGGTTTGCCTGCCTCATCCAAAACCTGTTCACCGTTTTCATCGACATAAAATTCTTGACGGTTTAATTTGCCATAATCGAGCTCAACAATCTCACCATCTTTCATCAGGTTTAAACCATCCCAACGAATCGACATCTCGCCAGCGCCGTGATTACCTAATGATACTTGTTCCAGTAGCTGACCATTTTTATCTTGAATCGATAACTTTATGTCGGTTGTCGATTCCGGTAAGTCACTAAAACTGCTCACGATGCCTTTGTTCAATAACAAACCCATTTCATTGCCTTCCACAATGACCGACTGCCCGACCAATGAAGAAGCCTGTAACGCTTGGCTTGAGCGCATGCCATCTGACATACCTTCTGTTGTCGTATTTAATTTATCCAACCCCTCTACGGTGGAGAACTGCGCCAGCTGGGCAATAAATTCTCCATTATCTTGAGGGTCTAATGGATTTTGATTGTTAAGTTCGGCAATCATGAGTTTTAGAAATTCATTTTGGCCCAGCTCATTCGTTTTCGGCTTGTCCGCATTTTTAGTAGTATTCGCATATTGATCGAGTACAGACGAAGCGGCGCTGGAATTATCAATGGTCGACATAATTATTGTCCTAGCATTAAAGTACGTTGCAGCATTTCTTTCGCTGTTTTAAGTACTTCTACGTTCATTTGATAGCTGCGAGAAGATGACATCATATCGGTCATTTCTTCCACTACGTTTACATTTGGGTAATACACATAACCTTCTTCGTTCGCTAACGGGTGATCTGGTTGAAACCTGGGTTGCAAAGGTGCATCGCTTTCAACAATGCCGAGGACTTCGACACCGGCACCTATGTTTTGACCCTTGCTGTGAAATTCGTTGTCTTTGTTCACATTTAAAAATTCGTTGTGCATGACCGCGAAAAAAGGCTTACGAGCGCGATACGTTTCATCAATACTGCTGCTCGCACTTTCCGCATTCGCAATATTACTGGCGGTGGTATTAAGGCGAATCGATTGCGCGCTCATGCCTGAACCGGCGATATCAAAAATATTACCTAGTGACATACTTATTCTCCTCGGATCGCAGATTTAAGGCCTTTGAATTTTCCATTTAAAAACTCAAAGCTCGAGCTGTAGTCCATGGCATTGCGGGAAAAAATGGTTTGCTCTAACTGGGTATCAACGGTATTGCCATCAATAGAGGGCTGGGAGGGGTTGCGAAAAAACAACTCGTTGGATTTGCTAGAACGGTGAGAAAGGTGTGCGCTATTGGTTGAACTCATTGCCATACCCGTTTGAGTCTCTTTCGCGAGCATGGCCTGGAAGTTAATATCACGGGATTTAAATCCTGGGGTATCTGAGTTGGCTAGGTTATTGGCCAATATTTCTGCACGCTTACCGCGTAATAACATAGCGTCGGGGTGAACCCCTAAAGCATTGTTGAAATTGATTGAACCCATAATGTAACCCTCTTCTTAAATGTGCATGTAAGAGTTAGAGCAAAGGCCATACCAACTTTCAAAATAATTTTTATTTGTTATTTTTCAATGAGTTAGAGGATTTTGAAATATTTCAAGGAGGAAGAAGGACGCTAAGCGGACATCAATTGAAAAGTAAGCGGCAAAGCCTTACCGACTGCCAGCGGCAATCGGTTTAGCTTGATAAGAGATACCAGGATTAAACTGATGCATTTTATAAAAATCAAATAGGTTACTGACGCCTTCTGACGCTCCTACAAACAAATGTCCATCGTTTTGAAGAGTGCCATGAATACGCTTTAGAATGTCTATCTTAAAATCAGCCGAGAAATAAATAAGAACATTGCGACAATATACAATATCGAATTTCCCTAATAGGCTGAAGTTAGTTTGTAAATTTAATGGCCGAAATTCAATGCGACGTTTAATTTCGTCATTAATTTTCCATTCATCGGGCGCTTGCTGCTGAAAGTATTGCTTTAAGTGCACATCACCCATACCCCGTTTTAATGCTAATTGAGGATAAATACCTTTTTTAGCAATGGCTAACGCGGTTGGGGAAATATCCGTCGCGATGATGTTAACATCACCCAACAATCCAGGATTAATGCGTTTAAATTCTTCTATCGCAATACTCAATGAATAAGGTTCTTGGCCAGTGCTGCAAGCGGCCGACCAGATGCGTAAAGGTCGACCCGTCTTGGCCAGCTCGGGCAATAGTTTTTCACTGAATATTTTAAACGGATGATCATCACGAAACCATAATGTTTCATTGGTTGTCATGGCATCAACAACCATTCCTTTCAATTTTAGATTACCCTCCATCGCAATAATAAGTTCAGATAAGTTCACTAACTTTTCTTTTTCTAATAAGCGCCTAAGGCGACTGGTAATTAAGTATTCCTTATTATCACCCAACATAATGCCGCAATATTGTTCTAACTTTTGCTTGAACTGATCGTATTCCGTAGCGCTGATAGAGAAACTCATTGGTTCTGCTCATCTAATAATTAATATTTAATACGATTGTTCAATATTACTTGCTTTGGGTAAACTCCTCAATTCGTTTCACCACTACCTCACCTAAAATATCAGGATTAAATTTTGAGATAAAACCATCCGCCCCCACTTTCTCAACCATCGCCTTATTGAAGACACCACTGAGAGAGGTATGAAGCACAATATGAAAGTCAGCAATGCGAGTATCATTACGAACACTGGTCGTTAAGGTGTATCCATCCATTTCTGGCATTTCAATATCTGAAATCATCATCAAGTATTTATCCTGAATCCGCACCCCTGCATCGGTGAGTTCTTGCAAATGGTTCCACGCTTGCATGCCATCATTCAACGCCGTAACTTGTACGCCAACTTTTTGAAGACAGCGAGTCACTTGCTTACGCGCAATTTTAGAATCGTCTACAATCAATACTTGCAGTTCTTTTGCATCTGCTGCAACCTTTTCACTCATCATATGTTCTGACATGCTCTCATTCATAGGTGAGACTTCAGACAATACTTTTTCCACATCGATAATTTCTACTAAATTACCGTCTATCTCGGTCACTGCGGTTAAGTAATGATCTCGACCGGCGCCCTTTGGGGGTGGATGAATGTCACCCCAGTTCATATTGACGATACGTTCAACACCGGCCACTAAGAATCCTTGTGTCTTTAGATTGTATTCAGTAATAATGACAAAAGCATTTGTTATGTCATCAACTTTAGGGCCACCGGTTGCCATACTGAGATCCATAATGGGAAGTGTACCCACACGTAAATGTGCGATCCCCCGAACGACGGGGTGACTGTGGGGCAAAACGGTCATCTTCGGACATTGCAAAACTTCTTTTACTTTAAAAACATTAATGCCGTAGACCTGTGGCCCTTCCATTCTAAATAATAGAAGTTCTAAGCGATTGGCCCCTACTAGCTGGGTACGCTGATCGACGGTTTCCATAACTCCTGCCATAAATATCTCCTAACTAAAACGCCTTCGGCATGGCATTTGCTGTATTAAGCGTAAATCAACCAAAGTGTCGTAAAAATGACACAGAAAATACGGTTTACTGTTTTGAGCATAGTTGAGAATAGGTAAATGAATAGCAGGAGCGAAAGATTGATGAAGCGACATTTATTTATTTTTATTCTTTATTGTCTTTGTTCGCCGTTAAGCCAAGCAAACGGTAGTAACGCTAATCAATTAGAAATAAATATTGGCGAAAACGTTTTAGCTCAATGGGAAACCATAGGGCAACGCCCTGGTGCGGTCAATAAAGTGGTTATTTCAGGGATCCCCCAAGGATATAAAAGCCCTGACTGTAAAAACATACTAGACGTTAAGTCGACTAATGCATTAAGGCTGGGCCGAAACAGCATTGAAGTGAGCTGCCCTCAGCGTTCTAGCTGGTCACTGATGTTGAACGCCGATATTGAAGTGTGGCGTGATGTGGTGGTGCTTCGTGATCATCTATCTCGGGGTCAGCAGGTTAAAAACAGCAGCGTGGTATTGCAGCAACGCAATATTGGTGATTTACAACGTGGCTATTACACGGAAATAAACGGCATTATTGGAAATATTAGTAAGCGCTCGCTCAAAGCAGGAACCGCCATCAGTCCGGGCATGATCGATCTGCCCATTATTGTCAAGCGTGGTCAGACGGTCACTTTGCGCGCTGAACGCCCTGGATTCGAGGTCAACATGAAGGGGTTGGCGCTTAAAAAAGGTCGTAAAGGTGATCGAATTAAAGTTGAAAACAGCAACAGCAGCAGGGTTCTGTTCGGCACCATTGTCGATGCTGACTTAGTGTTGATTGATTGATGTTTTTTGTTAAAAAGAATTAAAGTTATCTCGGCAATAGCCGATACCATAAATATAGGAGTCTACATAGATGCAATGGCTTGGAGAAATATCCATGAACATCAATAAGTTAACAAGTGGTCTTGATGGCGGAAGCAGAGCAAAATCTAATGCTGCCAGCCCTCAAATTCAAAAACCAGAAGACAATGCCAAAACGGCAAGCAGTGTTGGTAGCAGCGATCAGGTAAAACTGAGCAGCAGCAGCCTGAACATCCAACAGGTTGAAGCTCAAGTGAGTAAGATGCCTGATATTGATGATAAAACCATCGATCGCATTCGAAGTGCTATCGATAGCGGAGAATATAAAATAGATTTTCAACAGTTGGCAGGGAAAATGCTTGATTTTGAAGGAAAGCTTAATTAATCCTTGGAGTCACTGTGGCCAACTTACATCAAATATTTTATCAGCAGCTTAAACAAGAATTAGACATCGCCAACACATTGCATAGACTCCTTTGTGAAGAGCGAGAAATGCTAGACCCACCTAATACTGAAGCACTAAGCGCACTGCAGGAAAAAAAACTGCAACAGCTTGCTGATCTTAAAACGTCTAGCCAAAAACGATGTTCTTGGCTAGAAGAACATAACATCCCCCTAGATAAACACTGCTATCAACATCCTTTATTACAATCAGACACGGATGAAGATAACGAACGCTTGGCCAGCTTGTGGCAAAAACTTGCCGATCAATTTAAAGAGAACCGTAATTTGACGGATATTCTGTCCGTTATTGTACTAACCGCACGCCAAAGAACGCAAAGTTTGATAAAAATCTTGCGCGGACAAAAGAATTCTCCTAATTTATATACTAAGAGCGGCAAAACCAAGGGCACTTCGACCGGTTTGGGTTACGCAAAAGCTTAGAAAGCCGAATTAATGAACGGCAGAGGGAAATATGGCAGACGAAAGTACTGTAGAGGAAAACAGGGCTGAAGACAGCGCCTTAACTGAAAGTACGCCTGAGGAAAGTACGCCTGAGGAAAGTACAATTGAAGAAAGTACAATTGAAGAAAGTACAATTGAAGAAAGTACAATTGAAGAAAGTACAATTGAAGAAAGTACAATTGAAGAAAGTACAATTGAAGAGATCAATGACAAATACTATCTGGATAATAAGGAAGATATCTACGGTGCATTGAGTAAAATAATATTAATGAAACAGCCCGTGTTCATTACTATTGAAGGCAGTGATGAAACATTCACGTCTGCGATTACTCATGCCAATTTAAAAAACAGTAGCTTTTTGCTTGACCAAGTAGCGCCTCTAATAGGCAATGATTTAATTCGCACTGGCAGCCGCTTTTCGGTGCTCGCCGATAGCCATGGCGTAAAAATAGAATTCGATATGACGGGGAGAATCAATTACCAGCCAACCGATCAGCAATACCGTGTTGAGTTCCCGACTCAAGTGCTTTATCTGCAACGGCGTACGGCCTATAGAGTGATGATTCCTCCTGCTCATCAAATTTTAGTGAAATTAAAAATGGAAGATGAAGGCGAGCACCTCGTCGGACAGCTTGCAGACATTTCATCCAGTGGCTTTAAAGCATTATTTAAAGGCGACTGTTTAGAGCGATTAAAAAACACTCAAGACATTCCTATCGCTCGCATTAGATTTAATGACCAAAATACTATGGATTGCAGCCTAATCGCCCGCCATGTTATCGCGACAAAAAATGGCGATACACAAGCAGGGTTTGCCTTTAATTTGATTTCAGGGATAGGTCAGCGCTTCTTAGACCGATTAGTTGGTGAACTGCAATGGGAAGAACGCCAACAGGCTGAACAGGTCAAACTAAAAAATAATGAAAAACTGCCTAATTTGCCAAGCTAACTAGATACGAGCAGCTTAATTATTCTGATACAATGCTAGCATGACTGACATTGACTTCTATATATTATCCGCTCAAGAACCTCAGCAAAGATTAGACTTTGCCTGTCGCTTGGTTGAAAAAGCTTACCGTAGCCGCTGCCAGGTATACATTCATTTTGATACCGAAGCGCAAGCGAAAACCTTCGACGACTTACTCTGGAGCTATCGCGATAACAGCTTTATTCCCCATGGTTTAGTCACCTCTGATGAACGGGAAGATAACTGCTCAGTGCACATTGGCTTTGGTGATCAACAACCACCCAAGTTTGATGTACTGCTTAATCTAGCCAATGAGATTCCAGCCACCTTTGCCCGCCATAAACGCTTACTCGAAATTGTTATTCAACAAGACCTGGTTTTAACGTCTACCCGCCAGCATTATAAATTCTATAAAGAACGGGGTTATCCCATTAATAACATCGATATGCGCATTGCTTAAAGTACACTTCTACAATATTTTTATAGGCTTTATTAGCAAGCAATCTAGCAGCAATAACAGCCTAATAAGGGGTTTAGGCTGAGCAAACATATTCCCCAAGGTTTACCAACCACGAGGAGCCGAGGTCTTGCCTCTTTTTGTCTGGCGACTTATATCAATCTTTTATCATTAATTACTTAACTGAATAGCCTCTTGTTGATTATCAGACTGAATCAGAAAATCAATTTTTCGTTGCTGCAAATCCACTTTATTTAAGACCACATTGATACCGTCGCCAAGTGCGTAGTCGTCTATTGAATTGTTCAAATTAGATATATGAACCAAGCCTTCAATACCCATCTGATTAAGCTCAACAAACAACCCAAAGTTTGTGACACCCGAAACAGTGGCTGAAAAACGTTCGCCTTGAAACTTTTGCATGTACTGACATTTTAACCAGTTTTCAACTTCACGACTCACTTCGTCGGCTTGCCTGGACTGGTTTGAACAGTGCATTCCTAACTCTTCCATGGCCTTACTATCGTAAGGGTAGCCTTGACTGGCCAACCCCTTACCTTTAGTGAAGCGATTTAATACGCGCTGTAGGGTGCTTTTTTGGCTATTAATTTTTGCACGAATGGCACGGTGCGCTAACAAATCAGGATAACGTCTAATAGGCGACGTAAAGTGTGCATAAGCATCATAGGCTAAACCGAAGTGCCCATCATTTTTAGGCGAATACTGCGCTTGGCTTTGCGAACGTAATAGCATAGTACGAATAATGCTGGCATCACCGCGCTGATCAATACTGTTTAACAGATGATTATAATGACGCGACGCGGGCTTCTCACCGCCCCCTAAACTCAGTCCTTTTTCTGCAAGGAACGTGCGTAGCAGCGTTAACTTTTTCTGCGAGGGCCCTTCGTGAGAACGGTACAAGGCTGGGATTTTATGAGCCTGTAAAAAATCAGCCGTGGCCACGTTGGCACATAACATAAATTCTTCAATCATTTTATGAGCATCGTTACGAATAACCGGAGACATGCTGGCTATTTTTTGCTTTTTGGTGAGATTGAATTTTAATTCTTGAGTATCAAAGTCAATCGCATCACGCTTCGTTCGCGCAGGCTTCAACACGTTATAAAGGGTGTATAAATCTTCTAGATATGGCACAACATCAGGGGTTGTCTCAATCACTTGTTTGGCTAATTTCGAGTTGCGCTTAGCACCCGAAACAGCGTTAATAACCACCGCATACGCTTGGTCGTAAGTTAATCGAGCATGGGAATGAATCACCGCTTCACAAAATTCAGCGCGGGTCATAATCCCTTCCGAGTTAATGGTCATTTCACATACGATGGCAAGCCGATCGACATTCGGATTCAATGAACACAAGCCATTCGATAACGCTTTAGGAATCATTGGGACTACATGGCCGGGGAAATAAATCGACGTAGCACGCGATTGGGCTTCTTGATCTAATAAGTCGTCTGGACGAACGTAATGCGATACATCGGCAATGGCGACTAATAAGCGCCAATCACCCGATTCATCTTTTTCACAATAAACCGCATCATCAAAATCTTTCGCATCAGCACCGTCAATGGTCACAAAAGGAAGATCGCGATAATCCTCTCGCATCGCTTTATCTTTCTCGGCGACTTTTGTGCCCAGTTGATCGGCACGGTCTAGCAGATCATCATCCCAATCGGAAGCAATGCCATGGCGACGAAGTGCGACTTTAATTTCCATACCAGGATCTTGAGGATGCCCAAGTACTTCAGTAATTTTAACGAACGTTGTTTGTCGGTAGCTAGGGTACTCAATAATCTCGGCATTAACATACTGCCCTGCTTTAGCATTGAGTAACTCAAGATTATCGACATCTACTTTTTGAGAAATTTTGCTGCTTTCAGGTATCAAGAAAAAACGATTACCTTTGCGTTTCAGTTCACCCACAATATGAGTCGTTTTACGTTCAAGCACTTTAATTAATTTATTCGGCGAACGCCGACCTGCATTGGAAGGTGCTTTTAACTTGGGTGACATTAAAACCTGCACAACATCGCCATCAAATACATGGGCGACTTGGACTGCGGGTAAAAATAAATCTTTTTCGGTCGCACTATAAGAAACAAAAGCAAAACCATCTTGATGAATACTGACGGTGCCAGTAACCAATAGATCTTGGTCAATTAAATGGTAGCCGTTATGTTTATTCAACATAAGCTGACCATCACGTTCCATCGCTCTTAAGCGTCTTCTTAATGCTTCTTTTTGCTCTGGGTTGTCTAGACCCAGTGCTCTAGCAATTTGTTCGCGATTTAACGTATTTTTACCCTTAGCAACCGTGCTCATAATGAACTCGCGACTAGGAATAGGATTTGAATAGGTATTGAAATCGGATTGTTGTATTTTTGAGTTTAAAATAAAAATATTCTCTTTAGATTCGCCCATTACTTTGTAATGTGTATTTCAAAATTTATATCTTTAAAATAGCGATCTACAGGATCTTTGATAAAAGATCTCTATTATCAGCAAGATAATTTTGAACTGATTTGACTAATAAGTAAGGCAATTAATTGTCACTAATAACGACGACAGGAGGGTTATGACTAACGACTATGAAGTGTGCTTAGATAAAAAATAGGGCTTGGTATCAAGCCAATAAATAAATGCTAACAGCAATAGCAAAATAAAGATAGCTGAATATGAGTGTCACGAGTATTTTATCGCGCTTTAACCCCATACCTTTCGTCGAAAGCCAATCTTGTTTCAACGAAACTATCCCTGTAAAGTAATTTCCTTAACGTACAACTTAAGATTTCAATACCCATACGGAACGCTTATGAAATACCTTATTACCGTTGCAACAACTGCCCTAATGTCTTTTCAAGTGATGGCGGCAGATCTAAAAAGCCAAGATGTCAGTCAATGGCTAACCGCTATGCCGGTTTTGCAGCCGTGGTTAGAGCAGCATGAAAGTACATTAGCGGAAAACATCAGTGAGCCAAACAACCCTCAAGTCGTCTACAAAGAATCGATTTCTGCTTTAAAAAAAGCAGGGCTTTACGAAGAATTAAATAGCAAAGTTAAGACACTTGGTTATGACAATGTTGAGCAGTGGAGCCAGGCGACGCAACAAGTGACGTTTGCTTGGATGGCATTGGAAATGGACAGTGAAGCGTCTCAAATTGGTGCAGCTAAAGCCCAGTATGAAGCTATGAAAATTAACCCTGATATTCCCGCCGCACAGAAAGCGATGATGGAAGAAATGTTGGCGCCTGTATTAGCGATGATTGAGTTGGCGAGTAAATCTTCTGACGCCGATAAAAAGGCCGTAAAGCCAAATCAAAACATGTTACGTGCTTATTTTGATAGCCAGTCAAAATAAGGCACGCTCAAACCCTGAATCCACATTATATCCCTATTTAAATATGGGTATAACGCTCGCTGATTGAGAGGAGATTAAATCAATCGCCGAGAGTTCTCTTAAATCTAGGATGATTTTTAACTTTATTGTGAACGCCCTTACTAAATGCTTTTGTATGCGTTTCTAACATATCAACACCGTATAAAATCAATACCACCAATAACGAGATACGAATCCCATTTAAATGGTTTCCTGTGGCGATCATCACGCCTACCGCAGCCAATACCCAAATAGTCGCCGCCGAAGTCACACCCACCACCGCACCGTCTTTGGCCAGCATCACACCCGCACCGAGAAAACCGATACCCGTAATAACCTGACCAATAACCCTTGAAGGATCAATCACATCGCCTTCCAGCATGAAGGCGGTGGACAAAAACAAGTAAGTGCCTAACACGATCAACGACGACGTACGAATACCGACAGGCTTGCCCCTGAACTGTCTTTCAAAACCAATGACGGTGCCACAAAAAATGGCCGTAAAAATAGCCTCCCAACTATAAGGATCAATATTAAAAATATTTTCTAATGTCATTATTTTCCAACTAATTAATCAAGCAACTTGTTGAGCTATTTTCCCAGCAACACGCATTATTCTATGTAAGGCTGCTCGACATACGGTTCTTCTACATACGGTTCTTCTACATACGGTTCTTCTACATACGGTTCTTCTACATACAGTTCTTCTACGTACGGTTCTTCTACATACGGCTCATCCACATAAGGCTCATACTTATCTTTATAGCTATTTTTCTGATCATTCTGTTGCTGAGAGAAGCCTTCTGCACAATCAATCCAGTTGTCACCTGAATCTCGATAAACTCCGTATTCTGCACACTGCTGCTGAGTGCTCATGGCGCCTTTTTCTGCAAGCGAAAATGGCGCTATACACATAATGATTAGCATCAAAATCCATTGTCTTATCGCCAACATAAATGTTCCCCAAATAATTAATTTTTTAGACATTAATTATTGTCGCCCTGTACTGCAAAGTAAAATGAAATAATCTTATCCTAACGATAAGTACTTTTGTTGCTCGCCCTATTGCTGGGCTGTACTGTTGGACGGTACTGCTGATATACAATTGATCACTATTTTTCATCACGACAGCTCTGCCAATTACGCCCTCATTCCGCTATAATTCCCGCCATTTACGATTATCCAAAGAGCATTTTGAAGAAAGATTATGGAAAAGACATATCAGCCTCAAGCACTTGAACAAGAATGGTACAAAACGTGGGAAGAAAAAGGCTACTTTAAGCCTTATCAAGA
>JBNMOT010000014.1:0-39823 GCA_051275515.1 Oleispira sp.
ATGAGTAAGATGATCGTCCATCTTATGATCTAACCAATAATTGAGTACTAGCCAGCCTCCTTGATTAAGTCGGCGGTGAGCGTTGGCAATAAATTGAGCTGAGAGTTGTTGCTGATCGATGCCTTCTGCTAGGTACATATCCGCAACAATAATATCGGTATTTACGTCACAATTTTTTAGATATTCAAAACCGTCGGTTATGTGTAATTTAATATTGTTGTGTTGTGGTAACTGGAAGTATTTATGCGCGAGTTGAGCGACCTTGCGGCGTAATTCAATACCGACCAATTGACAGTCGGGTACAAGGTGATGAAACGCTGTTAACAAGCTGCCACCGCCAACGCCAATAACCGTTACCTGTTTGGGTTCGACTAATAACAATGAGAGAAGAATGGCACGAGTATATTCGTGCTGTAATACATAGGGTTGATCGATTAATTGACAGCTTTGCTCGTCATCAGTGCCAAAGGTTAGATAGCGTTTATGGCCATCATCTAAGACTTGAATGGGGCCATATTCGTCGTAAGTTCTGTGTATTTCACGGGCCGATTTTTTCATTTTTTTAGATTAACTTTATTATGAACGTTTAGATAATTATTTTGAAATTTATCAATGCCCATTGCGCTAATTTGCAGTTTAATCATCTTTCTAAAGGCGGGTAGTATTTGTGAGAAGTTTTGTTCTGCGTGTAGGTCATTTAAGACACTGACGGCGGCTTCAATGGTCGATAAGCCATCGTCTCTTGGCGATTTACGTATTGTATATTCACTGCTATGGGTAGGCTGTATGGCAATGCTGGGAATTTTCGTAAGCCATGGGTTAAGGTGCAAAAGACGAGACACTTTGCGCCAGGTACCATCGAGTAATATGAGATGTTTGAATTTAATTTTCGCGGCTTGAGGACCGCTAAGACTCTCGGTATTTGGAAAAACTAACAGGCTGTCTTGTTGCCAATTTTTTCCTAGCAGCACAATAGGATCAAAAAGATCACCAATAATGAGTCGAGCGCCTACAATTGATTTCGCTAAAATAGGCGCTGAAGAAAGTGCGTGCTTTGCTTCTTTAGGGTCCTGCAAAATAACCAGCTGATAAGCACACTTAAGTGTGACGATGTCATTACATAAACAGGTTTTTACAGGTCTCTCACAATGAGGGCACAGTGCTCGTTTTGACATCGCTATTAGTGACTTTCCTTTGTTTGCTCATGATACTAGTCAATAAAAACCAGACTCAGCCAAGGCACGTAGGTGATTAATAGAACGGTGGTCAGCAATATAAAGAAGAAAGGAATCGTTGCTCGATACAGCTCGGTTACTGGGCGTTGGAAGCGGAAGCTGGCAATGAATAAGTTCATACCGACCGGTGGTGTGAAATAACCCAGCTGCATATTGGCTAAGAATAAAATACCTAGATGCACAGGGTGAATACCAAATTGAATCGCTATGGGTAAGATGATTGGCACCATGATGACAATAGCCGAGAAAATGTCGAGCATCATCCCCAGCACCAGTAAAAACAAGAACAATAGAAATAAGAAGGTCAGCTGGCTATCAATATGTTCACTGATAAAATCGAAAATGGCGGTCGGTATACCCGCATCAATCATATAATTAGTAGAGGCTAAGGATACGGCCAATATCACCATAATAGCGCCCACTAGCTTCATCGAATCGCGCATAACGATGGGCAGTTTACGTAAACTAATTTCTTGGCGAATCACCACAGTGACCAATAGAACATAAAAAGCAGTGATGGCTGCGGCTTCGGATACGGCAATAAAACCGCCATAAATTCCGCCAAGTACAATAAAGGGTAATGGCGCTTCCCATGCAGTATCTTTAATGGCAGCAATGGCTTCTTTTGCATCAAACTTTGTTTTGTTGGCGATTGCCGCAGGATCTCTTGGCTGAATGGCACTGTAAATAGACAGGGCAACGAGCATCAAAGTACCTGGAATAATACCGGCTAAAAACAAATCATCAATGCTAACAGGGATGTCCAACGCCAATTGCTGAGCGACCACGCCATAAAGAATCAAGGGTAATGAGGGTGCAAATAATAAACCTAGACTACCTGAAGTGGTTATTAAACCTAGGTTAAAATTGGTGCTATAGCCCGCTTTTTTTAGCGCAGGATAAAGCAAGGCCCCTAATGCAACAATGGTAACCCCAGAGGCTCCCGTAAAGGCGGTAAATAAGGCGCAAGCAATTAACGCGACTATGGCTAAGCCACCGGGCATCCAACCCAGTAGGGCATCGGTAATACGCACCAGTCGTTGTGGTGCTTTACTTTCGCCGAGTAAATAACCAGCAAACGTGAAAAGTGGGATCGCCGTTAATACCGGCATTTCGGTTAAGCGATAAATTTCAATGGCGACCACAGAAAGATTAATATCTTGCTGAAAAAATCCCCATAACGCACTGGCAGCGATCACCGCGAACAGGGGGGCGCCCATCAAGGCGACGACTATAAATAAGACAGAAACCAATATCGCCATTATGAATTCTCCCCTTTTAATGCGGGATTAGGCTGGTAACCTTTAATGCGTAAAAATCCGAGAGTATGCAAAAAGAAACGGACGGCCATTAATGAAAAAGTAAAAGGAATAATTAACTGCAACGGCCAAGCGGGAACTTGGGCAAAAGCAATGTCGTCATATTCAATCGATTGTTGAATAAAAACAGCGCCATAAAACGCGACAATACTGCAAACGAGGGTGGCAAATAAACTGCCACTAATACCGCATATCCTTTTGCCTAAAGGGCCAACAAAACGGCTGATAACATCAATAGCAATATGTTCTTGGCTGCGACTGGCCAGTAGCGCACCGAGCAAGCCGAGCCATAATACGAGAACCTGCAATACCGGAGGAATCCAAATTAAACTACCGCCAGTTATTAAGCGCATCGCAATATCCGTAATGGCTAAAGACAGCATGACGAACAATACTGCGGCTAAGAGGATATCTTCTGCATAATGTAGCCAGCGCTGGATGCGCTGGATTTGAAGTTTAGGCATTGAGTATTCATATTTGTCAGTTGAGGATTAAGAGTGAACTTACTTATTTTGATCTTTACGGTAGTTTTCTAATTCTACTAGAATCTCTTGATAAGTATCGCCAGGGTATGCATCTACTTTCTCTAGATTTATAAGTGCTCTTTTCGCAATATCACGCCATTCTGGACCGGAAGGTTTATCAAACTGAATGCCGTTTTTCTGCAACGCAGCACGTGCGCTGATGTCGCTTTTTTCATTAATGAAATCTAGACGTTTAAACGTGGCCGCTACAACCTGCTTAACAATGGTCTGGTCACTTTCGTTTATTTTTTTAAATGCTTTTTGATCGACAACCAGCATCCCCATAATAAGTAACAAGGGTTCATCAGCAAGGTGTTCCACCTTAGTATGCCATTGCAGGGCAATGGAGCCTGATGGGTTGATAGTGACTGTATCTAATAAGCCGGTTTGCAGGCCGGTATAAACGTTTGATATAGGGGATGCAATAGGTTTAATGGCCGCTTGAGTAAAAATTTCATTACCGATTAAATCACCTTCGGGTACCCATACTTTTTGCCCTTGTATGTCGGAGGCTTTGGTTAATGATTTGTTCGACATTAGGTAGGCAAAACCACCTTCAGAAAGCCCTAATAATTGGAAACCATTATCCGCTAAGCCTTTTGCAATAACAGAATCAAACGTTTTACGGACATGGCGTACTTCGGCTAAATTATTAAACGTGAAGGGTAAGCTGTAGAGCTGAACACCATTATATATATGAGCGAGAGCACCCGCTGAAATAGCGCCACCTTGAAGCTGGCCAGAACGCATTTTACGTAATACGGTCTTATCACTACCCATGACACCCCCAGGGTAGTACTTGATCTTTACACGGCCTTTGGTCTTTTGTTTTACTTCTTTGGCGGCGGCTTTCATTTCATTCATCCAGCTGCTGCCATTAGGCACCACCGTGGCGATTTTTAATGTCGCGGCTGCGGCCTGGCTGCTAGTGAAAACAATTAGACTTGTTACAAATAATGTTTTAAAAAAATGCATAGAGAAGGTCTCAAGTTGAAATCAGTCTTATTCAAAATATTCAGCAGATTCTGCTAATAATACTTCAGCTTGTTGTTTGGCAAGTTGGTTCATCAGCGTTAAGCCTTCAGCTTTTGGATTAGCCTGAAGAACTTCTGTTAATAAACGATCGTGTAATTCTTGTTCAAATAATAAACGGGCATATTGTTGGGCATATAGCACCTTAGCCATTAAGTGACGGCCATTTGACGTTTCAATGGCCCGTTCAAAGTGCATCTTTGCAAGGTCAGGTCGGCCGCCTAGCGAGGGTGGAAGCTGAGATTCCAATACACCCATGTAAACTTGAGCTGTGCCGTGGTCATAGTCCGCATCGTATTTGAGCACCCATTTAAAGAGCATTTTCACTTTAGGGAGTTGTGCAACCGCGTTCCAATCTTGGCTATTGGCTTCTACCCAGCTCGCCCATGAAGAGGCGTAGGTGTAAATAATAGGCAGTTCATCTTCATCAAGGTCATCTAATTCGCGTTGAATATCTTCTAGCTTATTATCCAATGCTGCGCACAGATCTTCTTCGTTCTCACAGAGCGCGCGCAGAGCATAGTCATGGGCGCGATTTACCATGCGTTTCTTTTGTGCTTTGTTTGTTGAGAAAACACCGGCATAGGCACCATAAAGTTTAGCGGCAGGAATCAAAAAAGTTTCATCGTTTGGATACGTTTCGATTAAAGCATCTAGCATCAGCATATAAGCGGGAGCCGCGGAGCGGACTAATTCTGGGTCTTCTTGATTCATCATCGAGCGAGAAAGATTGGTCGGTAGGTTAACGATAGAGCAGGCTTGTATGCTTAAAAAAGCAATAATTATCAATAATTTGGACATGTGGCATCTAAGCTTAAAAAATTAAGCGAACATCATACCCTTATTATCGTTACATTTTAACTACTCTATTTTGCGATAGACGTTCCTGTTTTTCTGGGTTGTAGGATAGTCACGCCGCTAGCAATTCCAAATCAGTTTATTAAGCAGCAGCGCTTCTTTATAAGCAATAATTGGGGCCGCATGATATCAATAGATCTCTGCGTTAATTAACGCTGGCCAGTCGGTCTAACGGGATTGCCTCCAGCATCTCTCCTCCCATGGCTAGGTCGATACCAATGCTGCGTAAAATATTTAAAGTGTCTTCGTCGTTCACTTGTTCTGCAATCGTCTTCTTTGCCATAAAGTGTGCAATTTCATGAATCGATTTCACCATTGCGTAATCAGCAGAGCTCGTAACCAATTCTTTAATAAAGGTATGGTCGATTTTGACGTAATTTACGGGCAGTCGCTTGAGGTACTCAAAAGATGATTGCCCAGTACCAAAATCTGAGAGCGTGAATTCACACCCTAAACTGCGCATTTCATGCATGAAATCGACGGCATCTTCAATATTTTGAATAGCAGATGTTTCATTGAGTTCAAAGCAGAACTTATTAACTGGAATGTTGTGCTCTCGCGCTTGGTCAAAAATAAACGCTAATAGGGAATCATCGTTCATCGAATAGCCTGATAATTTGATCATGAAACGATCGATTTTAGCCACTTCATCTGGATTATTACTCATCCATTTAATTAGCTGTTCGAGTGTCCAGCGATCAATCAAGTACATCCGGCTATAATGTTCTGCAGCCTGTAAGTATTCTAATGGGGGTATCTGTGTGCCATTTTCATCTTCGATACTGATAATAATTTCGTACTGTCGCTGTTTTTTTTCAGCTTCTTGAATGGCAGTAACGGGTAGACATAAAATTTGAAGTTGATCGCTTTTTAAAGCTTGATTCAGTTTATTGGCCCACGACATAAATTCATCGCGTTTAATACGAGCATTATCATCTTCAATATAGCGATAGACACGACTGCCACCTTTTTCTTTTGCGGATAAACACGCTGATTCGGCAAAGGCAACTAGGTCGATTTCATCGCTGATTTGATAGTTCAGTTCTGACACTCCCATGCTGATATGAATTTTAAACTTTTGCTTGGGGCCGATGATCTCTAGTGTCTCTAATTCTTTCTTCAATTCCCTAGCTTGTTCTTCACCGCGATTGAGGTCTGAATGTTGAAATAAAATGGCAAATTCGTTACTGCCCATTCGAGCGCAGTCATTTTTGTTCGTGCTGGCTTTTAACAATACGTTGGCAATTGTTTTTAAGCATTCATCTCCTCCTTCTGCACCGTATTCGCTATTAATTAGTTTAAACCGATCAATATCAATCATGCACAGCGTGTGAATTAGATCGGATCGATGAGACTTCACTGTTTCTTCCTTTAAATGGCGCATGAAGTGTTGGCGAGTATTTATTTGGGTTAGCGCGTCAGTATTCGCTTGGGCTGATAAATCGTTATAAATTTGTTGTACTAGAGCATCTAGACTTTGGTCTACCGCAGATTCTTCTTGCCCGTATAAGCGTTTGACAGAACCATCTTCGAGTGCCGCTGCCAATTGCTCTAGCGTGAAATCGACAACTTTCATACCGCTATGATTAACACAGGCAAACTTAGAACTATCTTCAGCTATCCAAACTAGCGAAACATTTTTATCAGATTCAACCATCAATAACCAATCCCCAACTTCCAAGTTGAGCGCTCGACGAACCCCTTTACCTTCAAACGTTATTTTTTCTTCTTCCACCTCAGCTGGGACTTCAGTTACTTCTTCAATTTCACCACTTTTTAAATGTTGCTCAGCGGCTAAATTTATTTCGTTATGCCAGCGCATATGTTCTGGACGATGGCCATTTAGCTGGTCTAGCTCGTGGTGCATTAGTTTAATCAATGGATAAAAACGTTCTAGCAGTTCTTTGCGAGCCGCATTGCTAGGATTAAATAAAGACAATACTTGTCGGTAGAGCTTTACTGCGCCTCTAAAGCGTTTGCTTTCGATGGTTTCTCGTAAATAGATAAGTGTTAATAGCGGTTTCCAGCCTTGTTCCAGCCACTCCATAACAATCGTTGGCAGTGTTCTTCCTGAGGTATCCTTAGTGATTAAGCGGGCAATCTTTGCGCGAGCTTGATCAACGCCATGTTCGCCTTCTGCAGCCTGTGCAACACGGTCGGCATTCATTTTGGCTCGTCGTTCTGCTTCAACGAGCATGGTATCAATACCTAATTGCAAGGACTGCAATTGTGTTTCGAGCGCTTCTGCACTGCTATTGGTATCAATTTTTTGCAGCATAACGTCTAACTTTTCACTAACCCTATCTTGGCCCGTTGTGGTCATGCGGCCAAGTTTAGAGATTGAGTTTAAGGCTACTCTACCAGGGTGCTGTGGATTAAACATCATGCTTGGGTCGTTCAGCATCATCATGGATAAAGGCTGTTCTAACTTGGCAATAAAAGGTTTTATAAAATCAGAAATTTGTTCGCTTGAGACAAGGTTTTGTGTGACATGTTCGAGAGTATCAATCGCTTCACGGTTGCCCATCGGTAGGCCAACGTCTTCTGAAGCTAAAGCTTTTTCTAAATCTTGGCGGACTCTCCCTGGTTGAGTATCAGAGCATTGCCAAAGTTTTTGCAGCGCAGATTGCACTTGGCCATGGTTTGCTGCAGGCATCGTTGACGTTAAACGCTCAGCGTCTACATGATTGCTGGTTATCTCACCTTCTAGTCGTTGATACCTTAACGCTAATAGATTTTGGATATTACTATAAGCCTGCTTAGCCTCTGACTGGTTTTGGCGAAAGGCTTGCATTGAACCTGCGTTAGTCGGCGCGACATAACCTGTTTTTGAAAAACTATGGGTTGGCGGCTGTTCTTGAGTAGGGGTTTGTTGTTGAGCGTTCGGTAATATTGGTGGCTCTTGCATCGTTTCATTGTTGATGTCTGAGTCACTTGTGCTAGGAGCGATAGCCGTTTTTAACGGTTGAGGATTGCGAAAGGCCAGTGGCACGTCAATCTTTTTGATAAGCCATTGATACGCCGCTTGTAATTGCTGACCTGCGACTTGTTGAAAAATTTCGAAAGCGATTTGGCGAATATGCTTTTCAATTTCTAAAGGCTCAACTGCTTCTCTGAATGCTTCGGTAACGACGTTAGCGCTCATCGGATTAAAACAGTCCTCTGGGCGGGCCTCAGAAATCATGTCTAATAATTGTCGTACTTCAAATGAGGAATGACCAAGGCGGGATTGTAAGTGAGTGCTCGCTACTTTAGAGAGCAGCCAGTCTTCAAAGTCATCTTGCTGAACAAGGGATAAGCTTTGCCCTTGGTTATCTTTTTTGGAATCTTTGTCAAAGGCTATTGATGGTAAGCCATCAGACCAGCATTTTAGTTGTTCTGCAATAATGCTTAAAAAGCTGTTTTGTATCTTGAAACCTTGTTCTTTAACGTGTTTTTCAGCACTGAATAGTGTTTGTTGTTCACTGTTGTTATGAGCTTTGTTGGCTTGATTAAAAATCTCATCTAAAAATTCAGAGTGCCATTGCTTGATAATACCTTGGCTACTTTCTTTAACACGCTGTTGGAATTTTTTTTTATAATGACTGCGTTTTTCAGCTGATAGGGCGCCGTTATTTCTATTGGTTTGATTAATACTTTGTAATTGTAAGAAAATTTCATTAGAAGGGTTGTGAAGTTTTAAGCCTGCGCTGTTTCCTTCTTGGTAGAGACATTCTACAGTAATGTCGAGTGGAGCATCTTCCAATGTTATATAAAGTTGAAGCAAATCTTTGGTCTTTAATTTGAACTCTTCTTCTTTAAGCCAGTAAACTCTTAGGCCTTCTGGTGAGAAATCAGTGACATGACAGACGTGACTTGAGCCATCGGGGGCAATCAACTTTGCTTCTACATGGCTTTCAAATCTGGGTTCTTTACGCTTGTCCATTATACCTGATCCAATTTAATCAATTCATGTTCTTCATTAATTGAGTATAGCATCATTACATAAGCTGCTAGATAGTGAGCTAAGTTATTGGCTTTTATTTATCTTATTCTATTTTAGGCATAATTATCGATGTATTGTACATATTCAAAAGAAGGCACTGTAAGTTTTTTTGCACTTTTCTTGACACTACAGCTGCAAGTAGAAGCTTGATATGCTTGCTACATGGGCCAATAGTTATAAAGGTGAGTCATGAGCAATCCAATAAAGACACGAGATGATCTATTAATCGCAGCGCGAGCTGAAATTAATGCAGTGTGCTCCGATCGAGCAGAGACTTTACTTGCAGAGCAAGCATTGGTATTAGATGTGCGTGAATCTACTGAGTTTCAACGGGGGCATTTGCCCAATGCCATCAATATTCCTCGAGGTGTCTTGGAATTTAAAGTCGATGACCATCCGGATTTAAACGATCATCAGCGTAATATTTTAATCTATTGCAAAAACGGTGGGCGCAGTACTCTAGCCGCTTATACTTTAAAGCAAATGGGCTTCTCCCAAGTAGAGATGCTTATTGGAGGGTTTGATGGTTGGAGCGGCGCCATTGATAAGACAGAGTAGACCCTAGCATTTATTAACGTAAATAATGACAATGTATGCTTGTCAGAAAATAAATAAATAAGTGAGTGAGTGAGTATCTTTCTGTTTTTATGGGCCTTATGGATTATTTTAGAATGGAGCATTGAAACTCAAGAACTGGCTCTGATGGCTCACTCGATTGACAGTGCTTAGATTACTCGTTTCACTTTCTTTATTATTCAGTATGTCGGCGCGGCGAGGAAAAAATTTAAGCTGCATTACCTAGGGACGACATTCATGGTCAGTTTCATTAGTGTGATTATGTCGGGCACATTGACGGCGCTTATTGATCCCAATATTTAGACGTCACGGCATCGGCTTGGGTGATTGGGGGTATGGCGATATTTAGTTCGGCACTCATATTATTGAGCATTGCTTTTTTTCGATGCTGGCTGCGAGTTTTCAGCTTTTTTACCTCAACAAGAAGGCACAACATCCCGTCAGGAACTGGGCAATAAGTTGCCGTTACTAAGGCTTATAAATTTATTAAAAAATTAGAAAAAGTTGATCGTTTGTTGTATAAAAGATAGAGATATGACTATTTTAAATATCAATTTAATACAGATCTGAGTATATAAACTAAGGTAGTAATAATCATAAGGAGTGAAGTATGGCTATTATCAATCATATTAGTAATTATTATGAGCAGGTTGTATCAGAAGAAGTTCGCCGCCAGTTATTCAGTCGGGCTGATGCATTAGGTATGGGCTTTATGGCCGACGTTACTTGCGTTGCGCTTAATCGTCTACCCCCTAAATATTATCGTTATGAAGTTGATATGGCATTTTATATGTCTCCAGACGATTTGTTTGAAGCTCAAGAGCGCGTTACTAAAGTCGTGACGCAAGCGATTACGTTTGTTGAGCACCACTCTCGAGTGGATTAAACGTGAGATATCTAAGGGTGTAGGTCTAAAGTGTGAGGAAAGCGTAAAGAACCTCTGTGAAACTTGAGAAACCTTGCAAAAACTGCGAATCCTTATTTAATGCTATTAAATAATAAAAGGGAGTACTGAATGAAGATTCTTTTAGTCGATGATGATCAAGAGTTATGTGAATTACTTGCACGCTACTTAAACCGTGAAGGTATTGACGTTGATCAAGCTCATACTGGACCAGAAGGGCTTCAGAAGTGTTCAGCGCACACGTATGATGCGATGGTTTTGGATGTCATGATGCCTGGGATGGGCGGTCTAGAAGTACTGACTGAATTGCGAAAAACCAATCAATTACCGGTTGTCATGCTCACTGCTAAGGGTGATGAAATGGACCGTATTGTGGGCTTGGAAATTGGCGCAGACGACTATTTACCTAAGCCTTGTAATCCGCGTGAATTAATGGCCCGTTTACGTGCCGTATTGCGCCGCACAAACTCAGAGACTGTCGTTAAAACAAATGATGTGATTCTTATTGATGAATTAGAAATTGATCATGGTCAGCACCATGTACTCAAGAATAACAAACCATTAGAATTAACGGTAACAGAATATAATATTCTGAATACTTTAGTCTCTCATCTAGGCAAGGTGGTAGAAAAAAATCAATTGGCAGAAGAAGCCATGTCTCGTTCTTTAACCTTATTTGATCGCAGTTTAGATATGCATTTAAGTAATTTACGGAAAAAATTGGGCAGTCATGAAGACGGTCAAACCCGCATTCGAACCATTCGCGGTGTTGGTTACATGTACGTAGTAGCTCAGGGCTAATGACGTTTAAGTTGGGTGTTTAGTGCGCAGTTTATACTGGAAAATTTATTTGGCGTTCGTATTAACCAGTGTACTGGCAACATTGGTTACTCTGGGGTATGCCGTATTTTATCGGCTGTTGTCGAATGAAACAAATAATTTAATTGCCCCTACAGAGGGGTATATTTCGTCAGCCCAGCTGATGTTATTACGAGGTGGAGAGCCCTTACTTATAGAATGGCTAATCACGTTTGAGCAGCACCCCAATGTAAATGCATACGTTTTCGATCAGCAAGGCATTAATATATCGGGTGGGGAAATTACCGCTTCAGTTTCTGATTATGCGTTTTCTGCCAGTGAATTCCTCGTTAAAGTGCAGCCTCTAAACCGCAGCGAAATTTTGGTTAAGGCTCCATTAACATCGCAGGAGGGTGTCTTTTATTTATTGGTTGTTGAGTTTCTTCATCCCTTCGCTGTTTTAGATGTTAAAAGTTACATCGCCCTAGGATTATTGGTAGCGATCGTCTTTTTTGGTGGTTTTGGTTTTCTTTTGTCGGGATATTTATCTCGTCCAGTGCGGCGCTTGCAGAAAACAGTAAAAGCGATTGCTTCCGGAGATCTAAGTGCGCGTTCTGGTGATCGTTTAGGTCGCCGTCGAGATGAAATTGGTGACTTGAGTCGTGACATTGATATTATGGCCGATAGGTTGGAAGCCTTGCTGTCTGATCAAAAGGGATTGCTACGAGATATATCCCATGAACTCCGATCGCCTCTCGCACGTTTGCAGATAGCCACAGAATTAGCTCGTTTTGACGCCAACGAGGATGTTGTCGAGTATTTGGATCGTATCGAGCTTGAGACAGGGCGTGTTAATGATATGATTGCTGATATTTTGCTATTAGCGAAGTTAGAAGTAGAACGGCATCCAGAGCAATGGCAAGTGATCAATTTGGTTGATATTGTCGATCAAATAGTATGGGATGCGCATTTTGAGCAGCAAGCTCAAAGCATTGAAATACATTATCCCAAAACCCCTTGTTTAGTGATGGCTGAAGCAAAGTTATTAAGTTCAGCGTTTGAAAACTTAATTCGTAATGCTTTGCTACACACCTTTGAGCATACGAAGGTAGAGGTTGTAATTAAAAAAATCGACAGTGATTTTGCTATTGTCATTCGGGATCATGGCCCAGGAGTGGCCGCAGAACATATAGAGCATCTTACTCAGCCATTCTATCGAGCGGAAGATGCAAGAGAGCGTGTTGGTCAAGATATAATGCAGCGTCAATCAGGTAGTAGAGGCTATGGTTTAGGTATGGCGATTGCTGATCGCGTAATTCGAAGCTTATATGGCCACATGGTAATTCGCAATCATCCGGAAGGTGGACTAGAAATTAGTTGTTATTTGAAGCGCCATTTGTAATAAATACTTACAAATATATTGCTATTTATGACGTGACTTTTAGAAATAAGTTAGTATTATGGTACTGCTTTGGATATTTTATACATTCTCAGTAAAAATAAGCACGCTTAACCGCTAGCAAATGCTGAGATCATAAAGTAATATTTGAGTAGTTACAATACATGCGAATTTTAATAATATTGATAGTCGGATGCTTCATTATTCCAGCAACTTTTGCAGAGAGCCCCTTGAAGCCTATTACGGATCTATCTGAATTTTCCGTTGATAGAGGTTCCGCCACAATTGGTTGGAATAACCAACGCCCGGACCAAAAGAATGCGTTGAGTGAATTTTATCGTTCTATGAATCAATCTGCTTCTCCTTCACTGTCCATTGATCGTCAGCAGCATGCGCAGGAATTACGTCGTATGAATCCGCAGCAGCGTCAGCAGTTATTTCTTAACTATATCCAGCAAAATCGTTAGCCACTCTTGAAGTACCTGTAAATTAATCGCCTTAATCCTTCCTTTCTTGCTTTTAGCCTAAAATATGAATAGTCGGTAGAGCGGCGATTTTTATATTTCGAGGCTATTGTGAAAACAGCAATCACCGATCTATTAGACATTGACATGCCCATTATCTTACCTGGCATGAGCTGGATCTCAACATCAGAGGTTGTTGCAGCCGTTTCTAATGCGGGTGAGTTAGGTATTTTAGCCACCGGACTTTTAACCCCCAATGAAACCCGTGAAGCGATCGTTCAAATTCGAGCATTAACGGATAAGCCTTTTGGTATTGGTGTCACTCTTTTAATACCTGGCGCTGAAGAAAATGCCTTTATCGCAATCGAAGAAAAAGTAGCGGTCATTAACTTCTCATTAGAAAAGGGTGACAAGCCGATTGAGCGTGCCGATGCTTTGTTGGTTACAGGCCATGATGCCGCTGCACATGGTGCTGATGGCATTGCGATGAGGTCTCGATTGGCAACAAGTTTTGATAGTCCCTGCATCAAAACATGAAAGACGCCGTGGTCAAAAAAAGTGTTGAAGAGACTATCTACTCGAAGAACTTTGACGGTATCCATGCGCGGGTCATGCGGACACTTGAAGCGATAAACGCCACTAAAAAACCGATGAATTTTATTGTTGCCAGTATTGAAGCAATAAAAACAGCCGCGATGGTTAAGCAGCCGCTGTGGAAAATCATGTTGGGCATGTTGGTCAGAGTGGATAAGGTTAAATTATTAGCTTATTTTGGAGCCGCGGTCCCACGCTTGAAAGCCGCAACCGTTGAGGGTGATTATCAAAAGGGCGTGCAGTTCATTGGACAAACTCAAGGTTTGATTAATGATCAGCCTAGCGTCCAGAAAATTTTTGATACTATTCGTCAAGAGGTTCAAGCAGTGCATGAAAGTAACGCATGTCGTTTGGCTAATACTGAATAATACCCTCCCGATTAACTCTTGATAGCCTTGCATAACGTTATGCAGGGTAAATACCTGCTCACCGATACTTTTTTAAATCTTGTTCTTATTGTTGAATTACATCAATGGCTTTAATGCCTGCCATACGCTTTGCACCATGATTGGCTGAGCGCCCTTGGTAGGATGTATGCCATCCGCTTGCATCATCCCTGGCTGCCCCGCAATACCTTGCAATAAAAAAGGAACTAATTTTACCTTTAGGTCTGTGGCTATGTGAGTGTATTGATTGGCAAACAGTTCACTATACCTTTGCCCATAGTTAGGTGGGATGCGCATGCCAAGTAATAAAACTTTGGCGCCAGCCTCTTGGCTGAGCGTAATCATATAGGTCAGATTTTGAGTCATTAGTTTTATAGGAGCGCCCCTTAAACCATCGTTACCACCTAATTCTAGAATGACGATGTTCGGTGTATGCTGATCCAATATCGCCTTAAGACGATTTGCGCCACCGCTAGTTGTTTCGCCGCTAATGCTGGCATTGATTAACGTATACTGAGGGTATTCTTCCATGAGTTGCGCTGCTAATAAGGCCACCCAGCCCTGTTGTTTATCTATGCCATAGCCTGCACTGATGCTATCGCCTAAAACAAGAATTGTCTGTTGTTGTAAAGGGCTATTCTCCCCTGCATGGGCATGAGGTAAGCTCAACTTAAGCAATACGCAAAGCATGACAGCGAAAAGGCAAAACGACTGATGAATACGAAAATCGAACATGAACAGCAAGTTCCTTTATTAAATCTTAAAAAGGTCGTTAAACAGGTAAAAACGGGCTCAGATGAGTTAACCATTCTGCAAGGGTTAACTCTTGAGATCAAGCACGGCGAAAGTTTAGCCATTGTGGGTGCATCAGGCAGTGGTAAATCAACGCTATTGGGAATCATGGCCGGTTTAGATCAAGCGACGTCTGGAGAAGTTTGGCTCAATGGCCAAGGATTGCATTCTTTAGATGAAGATCAGCGAGCCGCAGTGCGTGCAGAGGGTGTTGGCTTTGTTTTTCAGAACTTTCAGCTATTACCAGCATTGACGGCGTTAGAGAATGTCCGTCTACCGCTTGAAATGACTCAGAAGTACTCGCTTAAAGAATGCCAAGCATTGGCCCAGCAATGGTTAGATAAAGTGGGTTTGGGTCATCGTATGCAGCATCACCCCACTCAGTTATCCGGCGGTGAGCAGCAAAGAGTTGCTATAGCGCGTGCCTTTGCATGTCAGCCTTCTGTTTTATTTGCGGATGAGCCCACGGGTAACTTAGACCGTAAGACGGGTAAGTACATTATTGATTTATTGTTTGAGTTCAATGAGCAGAATCAAACCAGCTTAGTCTTAGTGACCCATGATGAGCATCTAGCGCAGCGCTGCCAGCGCAGTATTCATATTGAAGACGGTATGATTGTGCATGATGGCGTTAATGACCGTGAGTTAGGTCAAGTAAAAGACTCATTGCAAGGAGCTGATGCATGAAGGTCAACTCTATTCAGCTTTACCTGCTGAGTCTGCGGTTATTGATTGCAGAGATCCGTGCAGGAAAAATGACCGTGATTATGCTGGCATTGATCTTAGCGGTGAGTTCAGCAACGATTATAAGCGTTTTTAGTCAGCGTCTTGATAGCGCTATGTTAAATAAAAGCAGTGAGCTACTGGGTGCAGACTTACGTTTGCTGTCACGTGAGGAAATTTCACCAGACTGGTACCAGCAGGCTCAGGATTTAGGCCTTAAAACGACGACAACATTAGAATTTCCAAGCGTTGTGTTGCTAGGCGAGGAAATGGCGTTGGCGGCGGTAAAAGCCGTCGATAAGGGTTATCCATTGAAAGGGCTGTTAGGCAGTCAGCAAAATCCAGCGCTCCAGCAAGGACCTGCTATTGGACAGGTATGGCTAGAACCGCGTTTATTAGCCTTGTTAAACGCTGAGTTAGGGGATGTGATTGAGGTGGGTGCGATTACCTTAAAAGTCACGGCGGTGCTTATCAATGAAAGCGACCGCGCGGGTAATTTTTACAGCTTATCACCGCGCGTAATGATGAACTTGCAGGATGTAGCCGCCGCGAAGTTGGTGCAGCCAGGAAGTCGCGTAAGTTGGCGCATGTTAGTGGCGGGTGAAGACTTAGCATTAGACACTTTAAAACAGAATTTAGACCCTTTATTGGCCAGCCATCAGAGCTTTGAATCGCTAACCGATAACAACCAGGCACTCGCGGCTTCACTTGCTAAGGCACGCAGCTACTTATCGCTGGCGGCTATGCTGGCCATTATTCTTGCCGGTATTGCGATTGCCATGGCGGCTCAAGATTATGCTCGTCATCACTATGATAGCAGTGCTTTATTAAGAACCTTGGGTGCAAGCAGACGGTATGTGACGCGCTTGTATCTTTATCAGCTAATGTTCCTAGCCCTTTTCACCAGTGCCATAGGGTTGATGCTTGGGTATGTGGGGCAGGAAGTGTTAACTCAGTTATTAGCCACGGCGTTTAATAAAGGGGGTGCTGATGCTAGCTTACCCAGTGCCGGTTATTCTGCGTGGTTTATTGCGAGTTTAACGGCACCGGTTACGTTAATAGGGTTTGCTTTACCGCCTTTATTACGACTAGGCCGAGTATCCCCTTTACGTGTTTTACGACGCGAACTAGAGCCTATGGCCTGGAATAGCTGGGCCATCTATGGACTGGGTTTAGCGATGATGGCGCTTCTTAATTACTGGTTTAGCCAGAATCTTGCAATGACGGTCATCATCATTGTGGGGGGGTTCGTTATTTTGTTAGCACTGTTGTTTGCACTTCGCCTGTTACTGTTTGCAGCGGATAAGGTCATACCAAAAGCCAAGTTGTCGATGAGTTTACGGTTTGCCTGGCAGCAAATTAATCGTGATCGAAATCGAACCTCTATTCAAATTTTAGCGTTTTCGTTAACGTTAATGGTCATGCTTATTATCGCCATAGTCCGTAATGATTTATTACAGGATTGGCAAAAAAACTTACCTCAAGACAGTGCCAATTTTTTTGCTATGAACATCCAAGGCGATCAAATAGACCGTTATCAGCAAGACTTAGAAAGCGCAGGTTTTACGGTTTCCTCCGCTTTTCCTATGGTTCCTGGACGTTTAACGGTTATTAATGACATCGCCGTTAAAGACAATGCGGAGTATTCTCAAGATCGTGCGTTACAGCGTGATTTAGTGCTGAGTGGCGGGCAAGAATTGCCGATCGGTAATGTTATTACTGAAGGTCGTTGGTTCACTCAAGACTCAATTGCCGAGGTATCCATTGCCGAAGGATTGGCCAAGCGTTTAAAGCTTAAGTTGGGCGATCACCTCATTTTCGATGTGGGCGGTCAAGAAGTCAACGCCAGTATTGCTAGCGTACGTAAAATTGATTGGGGCAGTATGAAACCAAATTTTTACATTTTATTCTCAGTCGACTTGCTAGAACAGCTGCCGCTTAATTATTTAACAAGTTTTTATGTGCCAGTAGAAAATAGTAAACAACTCACCCGCATAATTCGCACTTACCCAGGTATCACTTTATTAGATATGAGCCAGGTATTAATACAAGTTCAGAACCTTTTAGGTCAGGTCACGTTGGCGGTGGAGTATTTATTGATTTTAGTCTTACTGGCGGGAGTGCTAGTGTTACTTGCGGCACTGCATTCGAGTCTTGATGATCGCTTACAGCAGGGTGCTGTTTTGAGAACCTTAGGTGCAAAACGTCAGCAGCTGCAATTAATGCAATGGTTTGAATTTATATTGCTGGGCGCTTTAGCGGGTATTATTGCGGTGGCTGGGGCTGAAATTATTTGTTGGGTTTTATATCAGCGACTGTTTGAATTAGAATACCCGTGGCATTTAAATTATTGGTTTTGGCTGCCTGCAGTGTCGGCTATCTTGATTGCTGCATTGGCAAATCGAAATTTAAAAAGTGTTATTAATCAACCACCACTGGTTATTTTAAGAAAACTCTAGAGACTAAATTCTTTAGATGCTTTCAATAATATGTTGAGAGAAACATGGCAAAAAAGATCATCGTCAATATTATCATGGGCTTTTTAGGCGTTGGTAAAACAACCTCGATATTGAATATATTGAAGAACAAACCCACGAATGAAAAGTGGGCCGTATTAGTGAATGAATTTGGTGAAGTTGGCATTGATGGTGCTATTCTTTCTGCCGAATCGGGTATGGTTATTAGTGAAGTGCCAGGAGGTTGTTTGTGTTGTGTATCAGGCATACCGTTTCAAGCCGCACTGGAAAATCTTATTACTCAGCAAAAGCCTGATCGAATATTAATTGAGCCTACAGGCCTTGGTCATCCGAAAAATTTAATACGGACGTTGACTTCGAAAACACGTCAACACGATATCAAACTTAAGGCCGCCATTTGTCTGTTGGACCCAAGACAATTAAAAGACCCTCGTTATCAACAGCATGAAACGTTTAATGACCAATGCTATTTAGCGGATGTCTTGGTGGCGAATAAAACAGATACGTGTAGTGAGCAAGATAAAGAAAACTTTTATCAATTCGCTCAGTCTATTCAGCCTGTTAAGGCGGCATTGGGTTGGGTGGAACAAGGTGAATTCAATTTTGAATTTTTGGATATGGAGAGCGATCAAAATCGTCCCAGCCAATCGAGTCAACAAGCTCATCATCACTCTTCTACGAGTAAAGAAAAAATCATCAAGCTTATCAGTTTAAAGCCTGGGCAAGATTATCAAGCCTTTGAAAACCAAGGAATGGGTTATTATTCTTTAGGTTGGTTGCTCGCAGAGGATCAGGTTTTTGATTATCACGCGTTAACCGTGTGGTTGACTCAGTTGAGCGTAGAGCGTTTAAAAGGCTTGTTTATTACTAATCAAGGTACTCGGGTTATGAATGTAAAAGATCAGGTTTTGACTGAAATGCCGACCCGGAATTTGCAACAGAGTCGCATTGAAATCATTCATAATCAGGCCTTGGATAAAGACATGCTAGAAAAAACACTTTTGAACTGTTTGCTTGATCCTAAATGAAGCCTTCTAACAGAAATAGCGAAAGTATTTTTGTTTAATGCGTGACTAACAAATAGCATAAAAGTGCTAGGAAATATTCATGAAACTGTCACACTCTACTGAATTAAACTTTGTACAATTGGAGCATTATGGCTAGCGCTACCATATTAGTCGTAGAAGATGAGCAAGCGATCGCCGAGATGATTATGACCAGCTTAGAAATGGCGGGTTATCAGGTTAAGCGTGCGGCCAATGGTCAAATTGCTTATCAAATGGTACTTGATACAGCCCCAGATTTGATATTAGCCGATTGGATGATGCCAATGATGACCGGCGTCGAGTTAGTTCAGCGGCTTAAGCGAAAAGAGATAACTGCTGAAATCCCGATTATTTTATTAACCGCTAAATCAGATGAAGACGATAAGATTAAAGGGTTTGATGCCGGTATTGATGATTATGTAGTGAAACCCTTCTCTCCCAGAGAGCTATTGGCGCGGATTAAAGCGGTATTGCGCCGAGGTCATGCCGATACAGAAGGTAAAGGCTTAACGGCTGGGCAACTTGTATTAGATCGCTCTGCTAAAAAAGCGAGTATCGCGGGGGATGCATTAAGTTTAGGCCCGATTGAATTTCGCCTGTTAGAGTTTTTTATGTTGCACCCTGAACGCGTATATTCCCGTGAACAATTGCTCGACCGAGTTTGGGGTGGCAATGTTTACGTAGAAGATAGAACCGTCGATGTGCATATTCGTCGTTTACGTAAAAGTATATCGATACTGAATCATGACACCATGATTCAAACAGTACGAGGAGCAGGGTATCGCTTTTCTAGCCTTTAATAACGTTGTAAGGATGCAGAATTTTGCAGCAACTAGCTTGGCAGCGTGAGCTTTTACGCATTGTATTAATTGTTGCACTCGCAACAGCCGCAGGCATGTCTTTTGAACAACCTTTTTGGGGTGCTTTTGTTGGCTTAATAGTGTCTCATTTTTTAATGTTGAGGCGTTTAAATGAACTTTTTCGTTGGAGTAATAACAAAGGTCCAGCGCCGCAAGACAATGGATTAGTTGGCTACAGTGCTGATATTCTGCGTCGACGTGAGAGGCAGTTAAATAAAAAGATTGTTAAAAAAAATAAGCAGATTAAGCGGATCACTCAAGGCATTGAATCTTTGCACGATGGTGTACTGATCGTTGATAAAATGGGTTGTATGACGGGTTTTAACCGCGCATCTTGTCGTTTATTGGGGTTGAGAGTCGATACCGATAAAGGCCAGCACATCACCAACTTGATTCGTGCTCCGCGCTTTGTTAATTATTTTAACGAACGTGACTATAGCGAAGCCATCGAACTTGAGAGTCCACATAATTTAAATCTAATGGTTCAAATTCAAGTAACACAATTTAGTATCAACCAAAAAATAATTATGGTGCGAGACGTTACTGAACGTCAGCGTGTTGAGAAAATGCGACAGAATTTCATCGCGGATGTTTCGCACGAATTACGCACACCGTTAACCGTTATTAGTGGTTATTTAGAAATGTTAAGTGATGCGGATACTAACCCAGGTATCAAACGGGCAGTGAAGCAAATGAGTGAGCAAGGCGATCGCATGAAAAGCCTGGTGAATGATTTATTACACTTATCTAAACTAGAAAGTAATAATACGGGTATTGGTAACGCCTGGTTTGAATTTCAACCTTTGTGTGCGATTAGTATTGATCAGCTAAAGGCTTATATTCCTATTTCTTTAAACGGTGAAAAATTACCGATCTCTGATATCCAGTGTGATTGCAGTTCAGATATAGAGGTCTTTGGTTTTGCAGACGAAATGAGTTCTATACTGGGCAACTTAATTACCAATGCGATTAAATACGGGCGCAAAGAAGGGCAAGGTGCGCAGGTTAATATCCGCGTTAATAAGACTCCGCAGGGTGTTGAATTTTCGATATCGGATAAGGGCGAAGGAATTGCATTGAATCATTTAACGCACTTGACTGAGCGTTTTTATCGGGTTGATGAATCAAGAGAGTCAACCGTGGGCGGGTCTGGATTGGGCTTAGCCATTGTTCGTCATGCTTTAGAGCATCACGATGCTACTTTGAAAATCGAATCAACACTGGGCCTTGGTAGTTGTTTTAGTTTTGTTATTCCTGCAGAGCGTACTCGGGATAAGCAAAGTTAATAGGCATTTGATTTTTTTAACGCTTAAACATTAATCAATAAAAAAGGGGCTTCTATTTACCACAGATGCCCCTTTTTTAGTGCTATTTATAAACCCGTCGAATTAGAATTTATATTCTAAACCAATACCGTAGTATTCGTTGCTGCTATCGTCACCGAACTCTTCGTCCGTTGCGAACGCATAAGCTTTAGCGCCTTCTGCTAGAGTGTAGTCTACGCCTAGGCTGTAGGTTTTAGCATCATTTTTAACAATATCAGACTCGCCATATTGAGCTTTTAATTTAACATCTGACATCAGCTTATAAGCCGCAGAGTAAACCCAGCCGTCTTTGTTATCGCCATTTTGCTGTTGAGTTTCCCAAAGGCCACCCAGCGTAATACCAGCAATAGAATACTGACCCACTAAGCGTGTTACATCAATGTCGTTAGCTTCTACATCGGTATCATAGGCAACCGCTGCGTAAAATGCATTGCGAGAATAGGTTAATGAACTAGAAGTACCATCGTTAACCGTTTCGAGTTCAGAGGCGATGTGAGCAACCGTTGCGACTAAGCCAGATAGTGAAGGCGTATTGTATTGCACCGAGTTAGCTTCGCGATTATCACTTTTTGAGATGGTACTTTTTATGTCGCCCTCAAGGTCGTTGAAAAGGTCGATTTTATTCTGAGCTTTTTTCAAGGGTGTATCGAACATACCGACGATTACTTGACCAAAACCGCCTTTTACGCCAGCATAAACATTACGCTGGGCGAATGTTTGGCCACCTTTATCACCATCATCAATTTGTGTTTCATACTCCGCTTTATACACACCTTGTAAACCGTGCTTAAGGTCAATCTTACCTTTAACACCTAGGCGAGATGCATTAGACACTAGTTCAGAAATGCTTGAGTCGCCTTCTTGAGTATTCTGCAAAGAAACATTAATTTTTCCGTAAAACTCAGGCGCTTCAACTTCTACTTTTTCCGCGTAAGCGATAGCAGGTAATGCAGTTGCGATAGCCAGTGATAGAATTGTTTTTTTCATTATTATTCCCATTTTACGTTTTAAAATAGTTAAACTGCTTAAAAATAAAGCGGTTTAACTGAAGGTGTTTTTTAAATTCGTGATGATTATGTTTTAAATATGTTACATAAATATGACAGGTTGTCGGTAATATTTCAAATTTATGAAACTTTTATTAAAGTTATTGGGCAGTCTTCATGTCGCAAACAGAGTATCGCTGATTAAATTTTAATCTAGGTTGTTTACACACTATTTCAATTAAATTATTTTGGCTATAAAAATAGCGACGGAAACAAAAAAACCCACGAGAGCGTGGGCTTTTTTATGAGAGGATGCTCAGCAATCGATAAGCTTAAGGGCCTAAGAATCTCCTTGTGCCTGTTCTTCCATCTCTGATAACGAGCTGTGGCGAACATCGGCACCACTCACTAGGTAGATTACTTGTTCACTGATATTACGAGCATGATCGCCAATACGTTCAATCGCCCGCAAGATCCATAAAATGTTAATCGCCTGGCCAATAGAGCGAGGGTCTTCCATCATATAGGTGCTGAGTTCACGAATAGCAGAGGCATATTGCTCGTCGACCATCTTGTCGCTACGAACAACGTCAATTGCACCCTCTATGTCGTGACGAGCAAAGGCGTCCAAAGCATCAGAGGTCATTTTTACGACAGCCGAGCCCATGTGACGAATTGACTGATTGCACATCTTTGAGCCGGCTTGGTTGCCGCTCGCCACTTCCAAGGCATGAATAGCGATCTTGGCGGCCTCGTCACCCATGCGCTCTAAATCACGAACGACACGAGACACGGCTAATACCATGCGTAAGTCAGAAGCAGCAGGCTGGCGACGAACAAGAATATGGGTACATTCTTGGTCGATGCTCACTTCCATTTCATTCACGTCTTCTTCACGCTGAATGATTTTATCTGCAGAGCTGGTATCGCCGCTGCAAATAGCGTCAATAGCATCAGACACTTGTCTCTGTACTAAGCCACCCATCGCTAGCATTTGATTACGAATAGCTTCTAGGTCAGCATTAAATTGCTGTGAAATGTGCTGGTTAAAATTCATATCCATTATTATTCTCCTTAATTAAGATGGGCTATCCGAAACGGCCAGTAATATAAGCTTCCGTTAACGCGTGCTCAGGCTTGGTGAAAACTTGATTGGTTGGGTTCACTTCGACCAATTGGCCTAGGTGAAAGTAAGCGGTACGTTGCGAAACACGAGCGGCTTGTTGCATTGAGTGGGTGACGATGGCAATGGTGTATTTTTCTCGTAACTCATCGATAAGCTCTTCGATTTTAGCGGTCGCAATAGGATCCAATGCTGAACACGGTTCATCCATTAAAATTACTTCAGGATCAACCGCAATGGTACGAGCAATACACAGGCGTTGTTGCTGGCCACCGGAAAGCCCTGTACCTGGAGAGTGAAGACGATCTTTAACCTCGTTCCACAATCCAGCACGCTTTAAGCTTTTTTCTACCATCTCATCAAGCTCAACACGGCTTTGGGCTAAGCCATGAATACGAGGGCCATAAGCGACGTTATCGTAAATCGACTTAGGGAATGGGTTTGGTTTCTGAAATACCATACCCACACGAGCCCGTAATGGCACCGTATCAACATCAGCACCGTAGATATTTTCATTATCGAGTAAAATCTCACCGGTAATGCTACAAATATCAATGGTATCGTTCATGCGGTTCAGAGTGCGCAAAAAGGTCGATTTACCACAACCAGAAGGGCCAATTAAGGCGATCACTTCGTTAGCACCAATGTCTAAACTGACGTCATAAATCGCTTGTTTGTCGCCATAAAAAACGTCCACGTTACGGGCTGAAAGCTTTGCTTTCGGACTAAACGGGAGACCGGTCGTTTTGTGGTTTTCAATCAGTTGCATATCCGTACTCATTTACAATTCTCACTTTCAATTCTTTCTATGTAGTACTTTTTATTAGTACTTTTTATTAGTACGTTCTATTAGTACTTTGTATCAGCACATCAATCTGTCAGCTATCGACGCTGATAATATTGCGATCAGGCTACCAGCGACGTTCTAGGCGACGACGCAGAATGACGGCGGTAGTATTCATCAGTACTAAAAATGACAATAAAACTAAGATGGCACCGGATGTCCGCTCTAAGAAAGCGCGTTCTGGGCTATCAGACCATAAGAAAATCTGTACCGGTAATACCGTAGATGGGTCATTAATAAACCCAGGAACGTCGACCACAAAAGCCACCATGCCAATCATTAATAACGGTGCCGTTTCACCTAACGCTTGTGCCATCCCCAAGATAGTACCCGTCAGCATTCCTGGCATGGCTAAGGGCAATACGTGATGGAAAACCACTTGGTTTTTCGATGCACCTAAACCATAGGCCGCCTCACGAATTGACGGTGGCACCGCCTTAATTGCTGCGCGAGCTGAGATGATGATGGTAGGCAATGTCATTAGGGTTAATACTAAACCGCCCAATAAAGGGGTAGAACGTGATACACCGAAAATATTAATGAAGATCGCCATACCTAATAAACCAAAGATGATTGATGGTACTGCGGCTAAGTTATTAATATTAATCTCGACGATTTCTGTCATGCGGTTACGCGGTGCGAACTCTTCTAAATAGATCGCAGCACCCACACCAATGGGGAAAGATAACAGTAGCGTGACCATCAAGGTTAATAGCGTTCCTTTAACCGCTCCGTGAATGCCGGCCAGTTCTGGTTCGCGCGAATCACCATTGGTGAAGAACAAGGTATTGAAATGGGTGTCTAAGCGATCGGCTGCAATCCAGCTGTTCAACCACACTAATTGCTGCTCTGAAAGGCGATTATTAATTTCATCTTCTGCTAGATCACGATCGTGTTTAAACCACTGGTCCACATCATCGTCCATCAATAGTTCAATGTTAATCGTGGTATCGATCGCCGCCGGATTGGCTAATAACAATTCTTGTAATTGCCAAGCCGCGCCTGGGCTGATTAACTTAAACAGCTCGCGTTTGTCATTGCGGCTTTTGGGCTTTAAGCTTTTGGCAAAGTGACGTTTAATTAAACCTTCAAAGTTTGCGAAACGAATCTCTTCTATGGTGCTGTCTTTATTGAGATCTAAATAGTTACTGTCTAACAGAATTTCTGTGGTTAAGCTGGTTTGTCTAAAGGCCGATGTCCCTTTACTGGCGATATCAGTAAATAAAACCACTAGGCATAACATACCAAAGAAAACAGACGCCATACCGTATAAGCGAAAACGCGTTTCTGCTGCTCGACGGCGGGCTAACCCTTTTTCAACCTTTTCACGGGTTGTTAATGCTTTTGTAATCATAGTTGTATCCGAAGAATCAATCATACTGCTCTCGATATTTTTGTACGATCTTCAATGCGACGAAGTTCAATACTAGCGTAGTGATAAATAACACAAGGCCTAATGCAAATGCGGCTAAGGTCTTAGGAGAGTCAAATTCTTGGTCGCCTACCAGCAAGGTTACGATTTGAACGGTCACGGTTGTTACACTATCAAGAGGATTAGCGGTTAAGTTAGCGGCTAGGCCTGCTGCCATGGCAACAATCATCGTTTCACCAATTGCACGGGAAACAGCCAGCATTACGGCACCCACAATGCCCGGTAGCGCAGCGGGTATAACAACCTGACGCACCGTTTCATTCTTGGTTGCGCCCAAACCATAACTGCCATCGCGAAGAGATTGGGGTACTGCATTGATAACGTCATCCGATAAAGACGATACAAAAGGAATGATCATCACGCCCATTACCAGGCCTGCGGCTAAGGCACTTTCGGAAGATACTTCTAAGCCCAAATCAGTCCCAAGAGTACGAATAATGGGAGCCACGGTGAGCGCCGCAAAAAAACCGTACACAACGGTTGGAATACCCGCTAACACTTCTAACGCCGGTTTAGCATATTGGCGTACATTTTCAGACGCGTATTCAGACAAATAAATAGCCGCCATTAACCCCACAGGTATGGCAATGATCATGGCGATGAATGAAATCAATAATGTACCCGCGAATAGTGGCACTGCGCCAAAGCTGCCTGAAGAACCTGCTTGATCCGCACGCAATGCAACTTGAGGAGACCAGGTCGTACCGAATAAAAACTCTAATGCATTAACTTGTTGAAAGAACAGCCATGCTTCAAAGACGACGCTCGCTAAGATTCCGACGGTCGTCAGTACTGCGATGCCCGAGCTGGACAATAACAGTAGGTTAACAATTTTTTCCATTTCGGTACGGGCGCGTAACGCAGGTTTTATACGGCGATAAGTCACCACAAAACAAATTAAGCATAGGCTTAATGCAATACCCGAATTTAATATTAAAGTGCGTTCGTTTAATGCGGCTAGGTGATTAACGGCGGGCATTAAACTAGGGTCTGGTGCAAGGCCTGCTCCGGATGCAAGGTTGTGAACCTTACTGATCGCAAGCTGTATCTGAGCGGGGTCTGCCGCTTGAATTTCTATGGGTAATTGAACAATCAATAGGTGATCAATGACTGGGCCTTCTAATAAGTGCCAAGACAATAATAAAATTAGTGCAGGTACACCGGTCCACAAGGCCATTAAGGTGCCGTAGTGATCGGGCAAGGAGTGCATTCGCGTTCCTTGATTGGATATTGTTCGGGCACGGTTTCGGCCTAAAAAATAGGCGCCTCCGAGAACAATAATGACGATGATGAGCAGGCTACTAAAGTTCATATCTTGATTGTTTACCAGTAGTGTTTGTTTCAGTAGGTTTAAGTTTTTTTAACACGAAAAAGCCGAGAGCTATTCTTATTGCTAAGAATAGGCCTCGGCGATCGATATTATGTCAGACTTGGTTTACTTCGTAACCAAGGTTGTTAAATTCTTAACCGTGCTTAGTACTTTAGAACGTTCTTCATCTGTCATTGGGATCATACCTTTCTCGGCTAAGTAGCCGTACTCGCCCATTGCTTTTTCAGAAGTAAACTCTGCTAGGTATTGTTCGATACCCGGGATAACGCCAATGTGAGCTTTCTTTACGTAAAAGAATAAAGAACGGCTTACTGGGTAGCTACCGTCAGCAATGGCATCGAATGTTGGCAGTTTACCATTAATAAGTGAACCTTGAACCTTCTCAGAGTTCTGCTCTAAAAAGCTGTAGCCGAATACACCCAATGCATCAGGGTTAGCAACTAACTTTTGTACGATCAGGTTATCGTTTTCACCGGCTTCTACATAGCCACCATCTTCACGCACCGCGTGGCAGACGGCTTTGTATTTGTTTTTATCTTGTTTCTTCATCGCCTTGATAAACGGGAAAGTCTTACAGCCGCCTTCTAGCGCTAGTTCAGCAAAAGCATCACGAGTACCTGACGTTGGGGGTGGGCCCAATACTTCAATTTTAGTCGCTGGAAATGTCGGATTGATTTCATTCCAAGTTTTGTATGGGTTATCAACCAGAGTCTCAGTACCATCGGGGTTAGGAATGTTTTTACCTAAGGCTAAAAATAATTCGCGCAGGCTTAACGACATTTGCTTAGTTTCTTTAGTATTCGCTAATACGATACCGTCATAGCCCACGGTCACTTCAATAATGTCCTTAATGCCATTTTCAGCACAAAGTTCTATTTCTGATTTTTTAATCGCGCGAGAAGCATTGGTGATGTCTGGCGAAGCACTCCCCACACCGGAACAAAACAATTTTAAACCCCCACCAGAACCGGTAGATTCAACTTTAGGTGTCGCAAACTTCGTTGATTTACCGAAGCGTTCAGCCACAACAGTTGAAAATGGATAAACCGTAGAAGAGCCGACAATGCTTATGTAATCTCGTTCAGCGCTTGCTGACATACTGATTGCAGAGGCGGCTAGTGCAGCACTTAACGCTAATAATTTTTTCATAATAATTTCCTATTTAAGGGTCATTTATACTTAGATTTTCTTGTGTGAAGCACTAAGTAAAAAGTATTTTTACGAATGCTTTTTGAGTGACCAGAATTATGACGTTGCAATGTTACAGAAATATGACAATCAGTAGTAATGTTGCAAAAGCATTGCATTTTTATGACGCTTGCTCCTTTTAAGTCTAAATGCTGTTCAGTTATCAAGTCTACTTTGAGTAAATCAAAAAATATTCAGCCAAAATCATAAAAAAGGTATGGATCCTGCTCAGCACCCTACTAACACAATAACAAATTAGGGTTTTGAGGTACTTATGGGCGGAAGACGTGGCTTTATCACAAGGAACTGCTTGCCCGAATACTATTTACAGCAAGCATCAATTTGGTTTGACCCTATTATCGAAACCCTAATTCAGCACCATTGTAGTGCAGGGCGAACGTTAGTGGTCGGTATTAATGGCTGCCAAGGTTCAGGCAAGACCACACTCGCCGATTATCTATGCACCTGTCTTCAAGCTAAAGGTCTAAGGTCAATCGCTATTTCTATTGACGATTTCTATTTGACTCGACAGCAGCGACAGCAGCTTGCAACCGATGTACACCCTTTATTGTCTACCCGTGGCGTGCCAGGAACGCACGATTTAGAACTCGCACTCGAAACGTTACAGCAGCTATCTCAAGACAGTGGCCAGGTTAAGGTGCCGCGTTTTAATAAAGCTCAGGACGAACGTTTACCTAAAGAGCAGTGGCCGTACGTTGAAACCCCGCTTGATATTATCATTCTTGAAGGTTGGTGCGTGGGAATTACGGCGGAAGCAGAGGAGGCTTTACTTAAACCGATTAACGATTTGGAATCGTTAAAAGATCCAGAGGGAGAATGGCGTAGCTACATTAACCAGCAATTAGTGACTAATTATCCAGAGCTGTGGCAACTCATCGATCGCCTAATTATGTTGCAAGCGCCGAGTTTTAGTTGTGTTTATCAATGGCGCTTAGAGCAAGAGCAGAAGTTGGCACAAGATCAAGCACGGGAAGAAGGCCGGGTATTAGCACAAGACGAGGCTTTGCAAGCAGAAACATCAAAAAAAGATGCGTCTAATATGAATCGCATTATGCAGGCAGAAAATATTCGCCAGTTTATTCAACATTACGAGCGCCTCACTCGCCATGGCTTAAAATACTTACCACAAACGTGTCAGCATTTATTTCAACTAACCAACAAACGTCAGGTAGTAGCTTACCAAGCCCCAAACCCGTTACCCGATGATCCTCGTTTTGGTCAGCATGATGTGACATTAAAAGGACTGTGACGATGACTCAAAAGATAAATAAAGAGATAAATAAAGAGATAAATAAAGGAGAAAAAAAATGGCTTATTTTTACTGATTTAGACGGTTCCTTATTAGACCACGATAGTTACAGTCATAAAGCGGCTGATGCACTATTGCTGGAATTAGAAAAGAATCACATCCCCGTGATTTTAACGACCAGTAAAACCCGTGCTGAAGTGATGTCCATTCGGGCAGATCTAAATAACCAACATCCCTTTATTATTGAAAATGGTGCGGCTATTTTTATTCCTCAAGGATATTTCCCTAAGAAACCTGAGGCTTGTATGGATGTTGATGAGTTTTGGGTATTCATTTTCTGCCAACCAAGAAATCATTGGCTATCAATACTTGAAAAAGCAAAAACACTTTTCCCTCATACTTTTAGTCATTTTGCAGCAATGAAAGAAGAGGTCATTGCTCAAGTGACGGGTCTGTCCATTGAACAAGCTCAGCAGGCGAATCAAAGAGAGTTTGGTGAACCTATCTCATGGCTGGGTGTGGATAAGGCCAAGCAACAATTTATTCTGTGGTTAGAGTCTGAAGGGGGGCATGTATTACAAGGTGGGCGCTTTCTTCATTTAAGTGGCGCTTGTAATAAAGGTCAGGCACTTGATTGGTTAACAACCGAGTATAAAAAACAAAGAGACCTGCCCGCAACCAAGACCATTGCCATTGGCGATAGTGATAATGACATTGCAATGTTAGAGCACGCTGATTTAGCACTCATTATTCGTTCTCCTGTTCATGAACCGCCAACGCTAACCAGAGTGAATGGGTTTTTTATCTCAGAAGAATTTGGGCCTAGAGGTTGGAACTCAGGTTTACGAAGCATTCTATAACTTAGCAATAACTATATTAAAACTTTTTGAGTATAAAAATTAATAAACAATAAGGAAACATCATGGCTGACTTTTATCAAAATGGCATAGTGACCACCTTACATAATTTAGCGCATCGACCGGTTGAAGATATTGAAAGTGAATTACGGGAGTTCAGTAATAAACGCCCAATGTCGTTGATCCTGCCTTCGTTATTTTCTGAATTAGAAGGCGACGCGCTGCCTAATATTGTAAAACACTTAAAAGGTGCGGACTATCTTAGTGAAATCGTTATTGGCTTAGATCGTGCGGATGAAGAACAGTATCGTCATGCATTAACCTTCTTTGGCACCTTGCCGCAGCATCATCGAGTTTTGTGGAATGAAGGCCCTAGATTACAAGCGTTAGATGCGGAGCTACAAGAACTTAACCTTGCACCAAAAGAATTAGGCAAAGGACGTAACGTTTGGTATTGCATGGGTTATACCCTCGCCTCTAACCGTTCTGAATCGGTTGCTTTACATGACTGCGATATTGTTACTTATGATAGGGAATTGTTGGCTCGTTTAATTTATCCCGTCGCCAATCCACGATTTAACTATGAGTTTTGTAAAGGTTTTTACGCCCGTGTGGCCGATGGCAAAATAAATGGGCGTGTCAGTCGATTATTGGTAACCCCGTTATTGCGCGCATTAAAAAAAGTATTTGGTGAAATGGAATATCTACAATTTATGGATAGTTTCCGTTATCCATTAGCGGGTGAATTTTCGTTCCGTAAAGATGTCTTAAATGATATTCGCATACCCAGTGATTGGGGGTTGGAGATTGGCGTATTATCTGAGATGCATAGAAATTATGCCAATAATCGTTTATGTCAGGTAGATATTGCGGATGTATATGATCATAAACATCAAGAGTTATCCCCCGATAATGACGCCGGTGGACTCTCGAAAATGTCGATCGATATCTCTAAAGCGTTATTTCGCAAGCTAGCGACCCATGGCAAAACCTTTAATACTGAAACGTTCCGTTCGATCAAGGCCACTTACTTTCGTATCGCTCTAGATTTTATTGAAACCTATCATAATGATGCGGTTATGAACGGATTAACGCTGGATATTCATGCCGAAGAAAAAGCGGTCGAATTATTTGCGCAAAACATCATGAAAGCAGGGGAAGCTTTTTTAGACAACCCTATGGAAACACCCTTTATTCCAAGCTGGAATCGCGTAATCAGTGCTAAACCCGATATTTTAGAACGTTTATACGAGGCCGTAGAAGAAGACAATAAGGAGTTTATGTCACGATGAGTTTATTTGATTCTGCATTATTGCAACGCAGTCAGCATTTATTAGAACTGATTTATCATCAAACTACATTGGATATACGTTCGATTGAGCTGGCCCATAAATGTTTACAAACCATGAGGCTGGATCAATCCTGTTTTGACGATGCTTCGTCTTCACCTTCGTATGGTGATCTGTGGGATCAAACAACAACGGTCATGATCACCTATGGTGACAGTTTTTTATCTCCCGATGAAAAACCACTGATTACCTTGAAGCATTTTTTGGACGAGCACTGCGAGGGATTAATTAACAGCGTCCATATTTTGCCTTTTTTTCCGTTTAGTTCGGACGATGGTTTTTCGGTGATCGATTTTTCCAGTGTGAACGAATCATTAGGAGATTGGGCTGATATTGAGAGTATTAGTAACGATTATCGTTTAATGGCAGATCTAGTGATTAATCACTGCTCACACCGTAGTTTATGGTTTCAAAATTTTATTAAAGGTGAAGGGCCCGGTCATGATTACTTTTATACCGAATCGTTAGAAGCTGATTTGTCGCAAGTGGTTAGGCCCAGAACCAGTTCGTTATTAAGAGAGACCCAAACCCATAAAGGGTTAGAACACGTTTGGTGCACGTTTAGTCATGACCAAGTTGATTTAGATTTTAGGAATCCTGAAGTTTTATTACAATTTATAAAAATAATTCGTCAGTACTTAGATATGGGCGTACGTATTTTTCGTCTCGACGCGATTGCTTTTTTATGGAAAAAAGTGGCCTCGCCAAGTATTAATCTTGAAGAAACTCATAATATTGTGCGTTTACTCAGGTTATTGATCGAGCATGCACAAAGTGACGCGCTGATTATCACTGAAACGAATATCCCTAATCTTGAGAATCTATCTTACTTTGGTAACGCCAACGAGGCTCATTGCGTCTATAATTTTGCCTTGCCACCGTTATTGGTGAATACCTTACTCACCGGTAATAGCCATCATTTAAAGCTCTGGCTACTGAGCATGTCGCCCACTCAACTTGGCACTACCTATTTTAATTTTATTGCCTCCCATGATGGTATGGGATTAAGACCCGTTGAAGGGATATTAGGCGATGATGAAACCCAGGTATTGGTCGATACTTTACAAGACTTTGGTGGTCGTATTTCTTGGCGTGCCTTAGAAAATGAAGCGGGAGAAGCGATCCAAAAACCTTATGAAGTTAACATCTCGTTATTTGATGCGTTGCAAGGCACGTTAAAAGGCAAAGACGAATTGGGTATTGCTCGCTTTGTCTGTGCCCATGCCGTTATGTTGGGTTTAGAAGGTATTCCTGGCATCTATGTGCATAGCTTGTTGGCTACCCGCAATGATTACCAACGAATGGAAAATACCGGCCATAATCGTTCAATTAATCGCCATCAATGGCAATACGGTGAATTGGAGGGGCTATTAATTAATAATGAACAGTCCCGCGACGCGCTGACTGAAGAAGAACGTCATCACTCAATAGTCTTTTCACACATAAAGCGTCTACTGGCGATTAGGCAGCAGCAAAAGGCGTTTCACCCGAATGCGGCACAGTTTACGCTTCACTTAGGTGATGCTATTTTTGCTTATTGGCGTCAGTCGCACGATAGAGAGCAGAGTATTTTTTGTATCAGTAATATCAGTGATTTGCCGCAAGAATTTATGTTGTCAGATATAAACCTCCTCAGCACGGAAGATTGGCATGATCTTATTTCTGGCAAGGAAATGACCCATCAAGATATGCTGGTACAACTAATACCTTATCAAACACTCTGGATCAGTAATGTATAAGGCGGTTATTATAATAGTAGAATCCTGACGTGATGGATTGAACTTTCGGATTACTAGGGTATCCTAAACGTTATGACATCTTTTATTTGCAATTCATTAATCAGCAAACCTGCTTCAAGGAATAAGCGTTTAGCGCTTTTACTGCTGGTGTCTTTTTGTTTGACCTCTATGGGTCAGGCTTTTGCGACGCCGATGATGTGTATGATGCCTGCCAACTCTCAAGCCAACGCTCAAGCAAACGGTGCATCACCTTGTCATCATACGATGTCTGAATCTGCTGTCAGTACTCAGCTGGTAGTTGAAAGCCGTGTCATGGATTGTTGTGATGACACAAGTATTGGGGATGATAGTTCAACGATCAGTTCGCCTGACTGTTCTTGCCTTGATGGTGGTAGTGGCGCTTCGTTAACATTCCTTGCTAGAGTCTCCTGTAGCTCCCTTAGCATCAGTGAATTGCCATACCATTATTCAACAATGGGTTTCCCGAACCAAATTGATCCGACTCTCTTTCGTCCTCCTATTGCCTAATACACCTTAAAATTGAACCCGCTTGGCAGTGAATTTGCTTGGCTTTTATAACGTGTATTGAGAAAACCTGATGAAAAACTTTGTATTTATGTGCCTCGGTGGCGCGATTGCTGTGTTGGCTTTTATATTTAGCCAGGGGTTATTATTCGATAAAACATCGAGTTCTGGACAGCCCTCTTCTCAAGATTCTGTTTTTCAAGAGCCTAGGGTTCTGTACTGGGTTGCTCCAATGGATGCTAATTTTCGCCGTGATAAGCCCGGTCAATCCCCGATGGGGATGGATCTAGTGCCCGTTTATGCCAAGGCAAGTGGTGACACTGAAAAAGGTGTTGTTGAAATTTCAGCCGCGGTTGGCAATAACCTCGGTGTGAAAGCTATTGATGTTGAATGGTCGCTGCCTACTTTGAATTTTATCAGCAGCGGCCAAGTGAATTATGCCAAAGAAAGCCTCGTTCATCTGCATGCGCGCACCAGTGGTTGGGTAGAGAAACTCTACGTCAGGGACATGGGCCAACGGGTTAAGAAGGGCCAGGCCTTATACGGTATTTATTCGTTAGAATTTATTAATGCCAAAAAAGACTATCTACGGGCTTTGAACGCGCAAGACGAAAGTTTAATGCGTGCAGCCAAAAATCGCTTAAAAGCCTTAAGAATCGACAATAAGGTGATTGCAGAACTTAAGCGGACCAAAACAACCAGCCAAATTACCACCTTCTATGCCCCTCAAAATGGTTACATTGAACAACTTAATATCAATGAAGGTATGTACGTAAAACCTGAGAATGTATTATTAACCATTGCCGATTTAAATCAGCTAACGGTGGATGTGGAACTAGATCATCAGCACGCTGCTTGGTTGAGTCAGTTCCCCGGACAGATAGAGTGGACGTTAACCTCAGCGCTCATGCCGACCCAAAGCTGGCAAGGCAAGCTTGATTACATCTATCCTATGTTGAATGAAAAATTGCGCACAATACAAGTGCGATTAGTGGTGGATAATAACGATCAATTATTAAAACCGAATATGTGGCTCAATTTAACAGGCCGTATTACGGCGACCGAAAAAACATTGTTAATTCCCAGTCAGGCACTCATTCGTACCGAGAGCAAAACGCGTGTCGTGATGGCTTTAGGGGAAGGACGTTTCAAATCAGTTGCGGTTAAGGCAGGTCGATTTTTTAATCAAAAAGTAGAAGTTCTTACAGGCTTACAAGCGGGCGATCGCATTGTTACTAGCGCCCAGTTCTTAATCGATTCTGAATCGAATATTGATTCTGATTTACAGCGTATGGAGTCTTCAGATATGGACTCTGCTGATATGGACATGTCAGCGATGGGCACTTTAAATATGGAGAATAATGATGATAACTAAGATCATTCATTGGTCCATTATCAATCGCGTCTGGGTTGTATTCATCACTGGCTTGATTATTTTAGCGGGCGCCTTTGCTATCAAGAATACCGCCGTCGATGCCATTCCTGATTTGTCAGATGTGCAAGTCATTATTAAAACATCTTACCCAGGGCAAGCGCCACAAGTAGTGCAAGACCAAGTGACCTATCCACTCACCACCGCGATGTTATCGGTGCCGGGGGCTAAAACGGTACGCGGTTATTCCTTTTTTGGGGATTCGTATGTCTACATTATTTTTGATGATGATACGGATTTATATTGGGCACGCAGCCGTGTTTTAGAATATTTAAGCCAGGTTACCGATAGTTTGCCTGACAGTGCTAAGCCGCAATTAGGCCCTGATGCCACCGGTGTTGGTTGGGTCTTTATTTATGCATTAACGGATACCAGCGGTCATTTAGATTTATCCGAACTGCGCTCTTTGCAAGATTGGTTTTTAAAATACGAATTACAAACCGTATCAGGGGTTTCAGAAGTTGCTGCCGTGGGCGGCATGATAAAACAATATCAAGTGCAAGTAGATCCGCATAAGTTACGATCTTATGGCATTCCATTATCATTATTAGAAACCGCGATCCAGCAAGGTAATCAAGAAGTAGGTGCTTCGGTTATCGAGATGGCAGAAGCGGAATATATGATTCGGGCAACGGGCTATATCAGCAGTCGCGAAGATTTAGAAAATATCCCCCTGGGTATGGTGGATAATGGGCAGCCTTTATTCCTTAGTGATGTCGCCAATATTATAGAAGGTCCACAAATGCGCCGAGGCGTGAGTGAACTTGACGGTAAAGGCGAAGTTGTTGGGGGTATTGTCGTGATGCGCTCGGGTGAGAACGCACAAAAAACCATTGCTGCTGTGAAAGAGAAACTAGAGCAATTAAAAGCAGGATTGCCAGCAGGTGTTGAAATCGTAACGGTTTATGATCGTTCTGATTTAATCACTGCGGCGATCGATAACCTCTGGGAAAAATTGACTGCAGAGCTCATCATGGTCGCTTTGGCCTGCATCCTGTTCTTATTCCACGTGCGCTCTGCCTTAGTAGCCATTATCAGTTTACCGATTGGTATTTTAATCGCGTTTATCATCATGTACCTGCAAGGTCTGAATGCCAATATTATGTCTCTTGCGGGCATTGCCATTGCGATTGGTGCCATGGTCGATGGTGCCATTGTGATGATAGAAAATATGCACAAACACTTAGAGCGGAATCTGCTGCATAAAAAAGAGGCGCTCACTAATGATGATCGCTGGAAAATTGTTGCGAAGGCGGCCAGTGAAGTGGGGCCGTCATTATTCTTTAGCTTGCTGATTATTACCGTGAGTTTCTTACCGGTGTTTACTTTAGAAGCGCAAGAAGGAAAGCTCTTTGCGCCGTTAGCGTTTACCAAAACCTATGCCATGGCAGCGGCTGCAATTTTAGCCATTACCTTGGTGCCCGTTTTAATGGGCTATTTTATTCGCGGCAAGATAATTAGCGAAAAGAAAAATCCACTCAACCGCTTATTAATGGCCATCTATCAACCGCTGTTGGCGCGGTTATTACAGTTTCCTAAAACGACGCTATTATCGGCGTTAACGATTGTGCTGTTAAGTTTATATCCTGCCAGTAAACTCGGCAGCGAATTTATGCCCGATTTAGACGAAGGTGATCTCATGTATATGCCCACTACCTATGCTGGGTTATCAGTGGGTAAGGCGCGTGAGATTCTGCAGCAAACCGATAAACTGATTGCGACTGTGCCAGAAGTCGAACATGTGTTTGGTAAGATTGGTCGTGCAGATACCGCCACCGATCCCGCCCCTTTAACTATGATTGAAACCTTTATTAAATTAAAACCTAAGGACCAATGGCGAGAAGGATTAACCAGCCAAGCACTGCGTAAAGAGCTTGATCAATTGATTCAATTTCCAGGTTTGACTAATGCTTGGGTTATGCCGATTAAAACCCGTATTGATATGCTCGCCACGGGTATTAAAACTCCGGTAGGCATTAAAGTATCAGGGCCTGACTTGACCGTGATTCAAGGTATTGGTCAGCAACTCGAAAAAGTATTGGCAGAAGTACAAGGGACGGCATCGGTCTATTCTGAGCGGGTAGTCGGTGGGCGTTATATAAAAATCGATATTCAACGCCGACAAGCTGCGCAATACGGCATGAGTATCAAGGATGTACAGCAGATTATCAGCAGCGCCATTGGTGGTAAAAATATTGCTGAATCGGTTGAAGGTGATAAACGTTATCCGATTAATTTGCGCTATCCTCCGCAATACCGTGATTCACCCGAACAGCTTCGACGTCTGCCGATTGTGACGAAAGGTGGTCACAATATCACCCTGGGGGATGTTGCTAATATTGGCATTGAAGATGGCCCACCCATGATAAAAAGTGAGAATGCTCGTATTAATGGCTGGACCTATATCGACATTGAATCTGAAGGTATTAATGCCATTGATATCGGCAGTTATGTCGATAATGCAAAAGCGGTAATGGCGCAAAAAATAGAGGCGGGTGAGTTTGATTTACCCGCAGGCTATTCCATTCGCTGGGCTGGGCAATATGAATACATGCAAAGGGCAAAAGAAAAGCTCAGTTACGTCGTGCCATTAACCCTGGGTGTGATTATTTTATTGCTGTACCTAAATTTTAGAAATGCTCGTGATGTTGCGTTAATTTTATTAACGCTGCCAATGGGGTTGGTCGGCGGTATTTTATTAATGTCGTATTATCAGTTCAATTTCTCTGTTGCGGTAGGGGTTGGCTTTATTGCCTTGGCAGGTGTTGCTGCAGAAACAGGGGTTATCATGCTGCAATACTTGAAGCAAGCCATCGAAGATAAACAGCCGACAACACGCGAAGCGTTGCAGATGAGTATTCTTGATGGCGCCGTCAATCGTGTGCGTCCGGTGATGATGACCGCCATTGCGACCATTGCCGGTTTGGTACCGGTAATGGTTGGCACCGGCGTTGGTTCAGAAGTTATGAGCCGCATCGCCGCGCCGATGTTAGGCGGCATGATCAGTGTGGTGATATTAACTTTACTGGTGTTGCCGGTGGCGTATTATCAGACGGTACGTGCTCGTTAAATAGTATGGGTGCTGCCTCTCGTAGGCAGCATCTTGGGAAGAATAGGTTGACATCATTTTCAATAAATATATTGTGTGCAATATAATGTTAAGCAATATAATAACCAAGAGAAATTAAAAATGATAATCAAACACCTTTCTGCACTCATATTTTTTGCAACCGCTGCATGGCCTATTCTTGCTGATGACAGAATTGCGGTATCAGAGGCTGGGCAGTTTGAAGTCTCTCCTAGTACGTTTACGTGTATCCGCGATATGACTAAGGTACGTGGCTTCTATGTGGATAACCTTACAGGCGATCTTGAGGGCACTCTAGCCGTCGCGAATTCTGAGACAGGAGGTGTCTATCCTGCGGGTTCTGTCGTGCAATTGGTTCCAGGCGAAGTCATGGTTAAGCACGAAGTGGGTTTCAGCCCTGCGACGCAAGGCTGGGAGTTCTTTGAGTTGGATGTTTCTGAAGAAGGGGCGGACATAAGAAAACGGGGTTTTGTCGATGTTGTGAACCGCTTTGGCGGTAATTGCTTTGCGTGCCATATTCAAGCCAAGCCGCAGTGGGACATGATCTGCGAAGATACTCACGGCTGTGAAACGATTCCGATTACCAAAGAAGTCATTGACCTTATTCAAAGGACAGATCCACGTTGTACGAACAATGAAGAACTGAGTGCGAGTGAATCTTATGAGTTATTTAAACTTAAGTTGAAAGTGGGTGTTGGTAGTATGATAGGCACTGTAAAAGAAATGATGTAGCCTTTTTCGATGGGTTTGATACAACTGGATAAGGTGTTTAGGTTATACTTCGATCCTATTTATACTTTCTCGGATCTATTTTTTTATGAGTTCTAAACAGTATCATCATGGTGATTTGAAAGCTTCGTTAATTGAAGCGGCCAATAAGATTTTATTACGTGATGGTGCTGATGCTTTGTCTTTACGAGCGATTGCTGCAGAGGTGGGGGTTTCTCACATGGCCCCTTATGCACATTTTAAGAATAAAAAAGAACTGATTAAAAGCATCGTTGAGGCTGGCTTTTTGCAAATGGCTGATACGATGGAAATTGTTGCTATTGAGCTGACAAGTAAAAAAATGCTGTCTCCAGGGGAATTAGTGCTGGCGTATGGTGCGAGTTATTTAGAATTTGCGACGGCTAACCCTCAACTTTATCGTTTGATGTTAGGACAGGTCGAAACGACTGGGCGTAAAACTAAGAAAAATGAGGTTGAAGTGTCTGCTGACATGGCAGGCGGTCACGATTCAGTGAGCAGCCCTTTCATCGAAAGCAGTAAGAAACCTTTTATCTTATTGCGGGAAGCCTTTGCCTTACGCGGCGATAATGACGACAAGGTAAAAGCCCAAGCATTAGGTGCATGGTCGATGGTG
>JBNMOT010000015.1:0-34233 GCA_051275515.1 Oleispira sp.
GCTAGCAGGAAAATACTTCTCTCATTGCAAACCCGTGCGCAGTACTAAAGAAGCGAACAACCCTGAGACGGCAAGTAAATTATGGGAAGTGAGTGAGCAGTGGATGAAGGAGAGCCGTACTAATTAGTACGAACCTCAAGTATTGATGATCTGATTATTTTTCAAATAATCCTTTAATGGGCAACAGATCATCGTACTCAGCTTGGGTCTTCATCGCTTTTGCTTGAAAGGTTTTCATCATGTCGTTCGGTCGGAACATACCCGCTTGCCACGTTGCCATGTATTTCAAGCTGTCTTCTACGGTATGGTCGCGACTGTAGTTGAGCATTTCTTTGCAACCCGTCACCGCGAGTGGTGAATTTGCCGCAATCTGCGCGGCTATTTCCATTACCCCCACCAGCATGCTTTCTTGGTTATCATAAACTCGGTTCACTAAACCAAATTGCTGCGCTTCGGCGGCAGAGAATTTACGCCCGGTAAAGGCGAGCTCTTTTACGATACCCGCTGGCATTAACTTGGGCAGACGCTGCAGCGTGCCGACATCGGCCGTCATGCCCAATTCCGTTTCTTTAATGGTGAAATATGCATCAGCCGTGCAATAACGGCTATCGGAAGCACAGACCAAGTCTAATGCTCCACCAATACAGCCGCCTTGAATCGCAGTTAACACGGGTAAACGGACTTCTTCTAAAGAACTTAGAGAATCTTGCAGCTGCAATACTAAACGACGCAGGCCTTCCGCCATACGCGACGGATCTTTTGATTGTGGCATGGTTGAAGTCTCGCTAAAGACACCCAGGTCCATACCTGCAGAAAAGTGCTTTCCGGTAGAAGAGATAACAATAACGCGGGCATTGGTTTGGTTTTCAATATCCCGCATGCAAGCAGGAAGCTCTTGCCAAAAAGCTTTATCCATAGAGTTCATGGCTTCTGGACGGGCAAACTGCACGTGAGCGACCTTATTTTCAAGGGTCACATTAAAACTTTTATAATCAGGTAACGATGAAGTGTGTGGCGATGTCATAGAGGCAGTCTCTGCAGTAGCGCCGTATTAGAAACGGCTTTATATTTACACGGTAAATATAAATCACAAGACGCGTTAACGCAAAGACCCTTAATATAAGACCCTTAATACTCAAACCAATAGTAGAAAGAGGCTACAACCCAGTCAGTGCTCGCACTCGAATGGATTCTGTTGCATCAAAATCACGGGCCAATAAAGCATTCACCGCAGTTTCTTGGTCTGTTTCACTTAATCCAGATGCCGATATAGAGTTGTATGTAGCATTAAATGCATCCAATCTTTGCTGCCATTGATCACGGGTTTGATCTAGCGCCGCCAACGCGATCGCAGCGTCTTCACCTAACGACTGTGCGCGCATTTGATAAATATCAGCCGACGTTTTTCCCTCGGACCTCATAACGTTGGCTTGCTGATATATTCTTGCAGGCGCCATTGTGCGTTCTCTCCCAACTCTGATATCTTCGGGCAATGATGCCTCTAAAGCGTTTACCTGCTGTTGTTTCTCTATCGCTGTTAACTCTGTGTTTTGCTGAATGGTTAAGTGATCAAGCATAAACGCATCGTATTCTGCTTCGGCTGCAAATAATGCATCACTCTCAATAGGGGTAAAATATTCTTGTTGGATGGTCGTTAATATTTCTTTTTGACGGCGAATATTATCTAACTCAGACAGGGTGTTATCACGCGGTTGCTGCTCTAAATTAGCAAGTTCAACTTTGTAATCAATAAAGCGTTTAAGCGCATCATAACCTTGCGCGAGTGCAGGCGCAGATAACTGCAACGCTAGGGCGTTTTGGATGCGCAATAAAATATCATCAAGCATTTCTTCACCCATTGCCGACAAATACAATTCGAATAAATCTTTCAGTTCCATGCCAACGATTAAATTGCCATCACCGTCTAGTGGCAGAGCAATATTTAAATCAATATCGACTAAACTTTTAGGCAGAGACTTTTTAAAGGTGTTGATCTCATGCTGCGGCATCGTCACATTGAGATTTTCAGACATAGCGTTTTCGAATGCCACTTCGTTAATAACCAGAAGGGGGTTCAGTGCGTTGTCCATCGTGGGTTTTTTTAAATCATTCTCATAATCAACGCTCAAAAAAAATGATAAAAATAAAGTTATTGAAATACCGCTAACTAATATTATTTTATTATTATGCAATGGTTAATCCATTTTTTAACGATTAATTTATAACAAAGAAATGACGACTGAGTCGTCAATACTCAGCCGTCATTCAATTCATACTCGATCAAACTCCGTTTTAAAAGTGACTGACTAAAGACCCATATTTTTTAAACGATTGGCATGATTCTTAAACACGGTCTTAGGATTGGTATCAACAATAGAGACAAGGCCTAATACATGGTTATTGATATCAAGATGATTCATTCTGTAATCATCCCGCAGCACTCGACCGAAATGATTTGCACACACACCCGTAATACCATCGTTTTGTGCACCGTTAAACGCCAGTGAGCTTGCCCCGAATAATAGATCTGACGGATCAATAGCGGTTGTTACGGGTGACCCACCCCCCCATGAAAATAACTTAACATCATGGCCATTAACCGATACAGAACGAGCCCCTTCGCCACATGCTTGTGACGGTAAACCCAGTGGGTAGCGGGCATTAAAGTCAGCGGCACCCGCTTCGCTGAACTCGCCTAACATGGCATAGATATCGGATTCACTGGCTTTATTATCGGATAATAAATTGACCAGATCTCCGACTGCATTGCCTACCACAGCGACCAAGTTGGCTTGCGCTGTGCCTTGTGGTGCTATATTCATTGCTAGATCTGCAATAGGTGAACCCGTATGGGGCGTCGACATAGACGTAACGGACGCGACTAAATCAGGGCGTACCGTCATGACGTACCGAGAAGTAACACCGCCTTGGCTATGTCCCATTAAATTGAACTTAGTAATCTTTCCATTGGAGCTGGCTTTGATTTCATCAAGCTGAGCGATTAACTGTTCGCCACGATTAACCGAACTATTAAACGCATTAATTTTGGGTACAAAAACTTTACCACCACGAGATTCTATAGCGGAAGGAATTTGATACCAATAATCGATACCGGCAATGGTATCAAAGGCAAAAATTCCGGGTACTAAAACAATAGGATGTTTTGTTTGAGTGTATTTAAAATAATTGCTAAACCAACCTGCTTGCGTGGGAGCAGACAAAGTCATTATTGCAATAACAGCCGTTAATAGTTTTTTCATAGTGAACCTTCAATTTTGTTTTTATTAGTAAGAAGTACAAATTTAGAATAGGCCTAGTTTTTTTATCTCACTTGTACGAACTGATTAATCTTGGTAACTTTAAAAATAATCACAAAAATTAATTTTTCTCTCGTGAGATTCGATATGGCAGTTCAATCACTTCCTTCTCTTCTTTACTTGTGGGACAAACGTACCTTATACATTGGACCTTTATTCAACACCCTCGCATTATCTCAAGGCGCTGCTACTCTGGTGGTCTCACTGGATAAACCCATCTCTTTTAGCATTGAAGGTGACTCAGAAAATATTAAATGCACGAGCCTTTTATTACCGGCAGGCTTGTCGGTTACCATTAATACGGGGGATGCGATTGTAGCAAACTGCAACCTGGATGCTTTGGGTGCTGACTTCTCTGGTATTTCAGAACTGATGCAACAGCACCACGGTAAAGTTGGCTACGATCTTAAGCAATACGGGGAGTTCCAGCAGGTTTATAAAACATTACAAGCTCAGCAATTAGACTCTAAGGACGCTTATTCTTTATTAGAGGATTTACTTGAGAAACGCTTTAGTCAGTTTTACCCCAATCACGCCATCGATAGCCGAGTGGCGAAGGTGGTTGAAAAAATTAAACAAACGGCGAATGATAACTTGTCGGTCGATGACCTTGCGAGCTTAGTCAATTTATCGGTGCCGCGCTTGGTTCAAATATTTAAAAAGCAAACAGGGGTTCCTATGCGCCGTTATCGACTGTGGCATAGGCTGTATATAATGGCGGTAGAGATGGCTTCTGGCAGTAACTTAACAGATGCCGCTATCAATGCGGGATTTACCGATTCTGCTCATTTTTCGCATACGTTTAAGGCGATGTTTGGAACCAGTCCCACCACTATTTTGCTACAACCGAACGGATTAAAAATCATAATCAAAAACACATAAGACCCGCTGAAACGTTAACGTTTGAAAAGGCCTTGTGAGTGATTTTTTTGCAAGAAAAGGTCGACTTGATGGAAGACCTTTTTAGATATATCACCGTTGATTATGCCGTGTTGGTCAAAATCAATTTCATGATACGTTTTAGTTTGGCTACCGATAAGTCTATAAATGTCTTTACTACTTTGCACATCGACCTTCGGATCATGGGTTGCATGCATGACCAGTGTGGGTAAAGCGATGCTGGCCAAATTTTGGCGCACGCCCTCCATCAATTTTTTAATTTGAACGATACTGCTAACGGGGCAGTGTAAATAATTAATATGGGGGTTATCGGCATGATTAGTCACAAATTCTTTTGTTACTTTACTCGCCTTAATCAAGTTGAATACTTTATTCCAGTAGTTAACCGGGCTCGCAAAATTTGCGGAAAACTTCTTCAGCTTCAGCGGCGCACTGATACAAATAAGGGCACTAAACTTTTTCGGATGCTTAATCGCCATATTAAGTGCAAGCGCTGCACCGGTAGAGAACCCAGCCAAAATAATATCATCACAACATTCTTCGAGTATTTTATAGCCCCGCTCTACTGCTTGTATCCATTCTAGTTTGTCCCGAGTCGCCAAATCAGTGGCCGATGTACCATGGCCAGTAAGCCTAGGCGCATACACATTGAAGCCCTGTGCATGTAACGCATCAGCCCACTGCTTTACCTCAAAGGGCGCCGCCATAAGGCCATGTATCAGTAATACCCCTTTTGTATTTTCAGGGTGATGCAGAAGATACGGTTTGCCGATTGTTTTATCTTTGCTTTCACCCTCAATCGCATGAAATTTATAGTCTTGATCAAACAGTGACTCTTCATGCGCTAACCACTGTTTACAGCATGCATTTAAAGGTTTTTTAATGGTATTCATTAGACGATAGCCGCTGTTGAAAAGGCACTGTATATTAAGGCGTAGTGACAACCTGCTCCAATCAATACCATCACATGAAATAACTCATGGAAGCTAAAGATACCTGGAAATAATAAAGGTTTTTTAACCGCGTAAAACAACGCGCCTAAGCTGAATGCTACGCCACCACTAAACAACAAGCTGACTTGGTTTTGGCTCATGTTCTCTAATATTTGGCTGATGGGTAATACGACTAACCATCCCATCATTAAAAACATGACGGCATAGATCATGCGGGGCGCGCGAGGGAAAAATATTTGAGACAACATCCCAAAAGCCACCAGTCCCCATTGAACAGAGATCATCGGTAGACGCCAATCATCATCCAAAAAGAAGTAACAGACGGGGGTGTAAGAGCCTGCGATCATGAAAAATATAGCGAGACGATCCATTTTCCGCCAAAAAGATAATTCGTTATCTTCTGTTTTAAAAAAATGATAAAGCGAGCTGGCAAGCAACAAAAAAATAACTGATAAACCATAAACAGCCGCCACGGCGACCATGGAAGCTGAACCTGAGGCGGTATAAAGTAAAAAAACGGTCGCGATAATAGCGACAACCATACCAATCAAATGTGAATAAAAATTGAATAACTCTTCTGACTTAACCACTCGCTACCTCCAGTAGTTCATTAAACTTACCGGAGGGATGGTAACATGAATTAAATACGACCCATTCACTTATGTTTAGTAAACAACTGTTCGCTATTTCAATTATTGATCACTTATAGCAATGACCCGAGCGGAGCGTTATTGGGCAAAAACAACCGAATCGCCAAGTTCAGCCCGATCCGTGCGTGCCTTATTCGCGGGCGCTTCTTCATCGGCATAGCCAAATGACATACCAAATAGAACACCACGTTCTTCTGGCAATTCGAACATCTCGCGTATTGGCCCAGGAAATTGGCCCAAAGCGCCTTGCATGCAGCTAGAAATGCCTTGCTCTTTTAATAGCAGAGTCAGCGTTTGTGCATAAATACCGATATCAACAGCGCCCATAATGTCGAGATATTTGTCCATGGTAAAAATAGCGACATGGGGCGCTTCAAAAAAGGACCAATTACGTAACATCGCCATTTGGCGCTTCTGTTTTTCTTCACGCCCAATGTCCATGGCACTGTATAACGCGTTCGCCGCACCAAACTGACGATCTCGGTGCTCGCCTTGGTAAGCAATTGCCCAATTAAAATCGGGTGTTGGCTTTTGTTGCTGCATGACGTTTTGAATCAATTTGTTCTTTAACGCGTCTTTTTGCTTACCTGAAACCACCAATACTTTCCAAGGCTGCACATTACAATTGGAGGGGGATTGCTGGGCTTTGGAGAAAATTTCTTGAAGAATGTCTTGCTCGACAGGTTCTTTTTTAAATCCGCGACAAGATACTCGGTTTTCTACCACTTCAGTGACGTTCATTATCAATACCTGCTAATTTTATTATGGTGACTCTTACTTATTGAACATATTAGCGAACTATAATAATAAACCGAATGAATTTTACTAATCTATATCTATTCATCCTATTATTGCTAACCGATACCCTAGAAATCAGCGCACAGGTACTCCGGCTACTGGCCCTCACTGTTTCTTTCAACAATGCCCATCATCTTGTACGTCAGCACGGCCGCCGAAAATTCGTAACAGTGAAAGCCTGCGATCGGGGCAAACTCGGTCACATCAAAGCCAATGATATTACGCTGCTTAGCCACGCACTCAAACAGTGATAAGGTTTGATACCATGCCAACCCGCCGGGAACCGGAGTACCGGTGGATGGAAATACCGAAGGATCCATACCGTCGATATCCAATGTAAAGAAGACATTCTTTGGAAAGTCTTTTGGCAATTCAAAGCTGCCCACATTGTTGGGTACCAGTTCTTCAGCATCGAGGTGATAGACACCGTGCTTTTTCCGAATCTCAACTTCTTCTTGGCAGAAGGCGCGGATACCTAATTGAAATAAAGGAATGCCTTCGTCTACCACGCGTTTCATGACAGAGGCATGACTATAAGGATTCCCTTCATAGGCTTCACGTAAATCAGCATGAGCGTCTATTTGCACGACGCCGAAGTCACTTACGCCTGCGGCCAATAAGCCCTTAATAATGCCATAGGTGACAGTATGCTCGCCGCCTAACCCAATTGGGAAACCACCGGCTTCAACAATGGCCTGAGTATCACGGGCAATATTATTCACCACGGTTTCCGCATCGCCTGTCATATCAACAGGGGGATGAGTGTAAATGCCTTGATCACTGGGCGTGCTTTTACCGTCCCACGTTTCTAACTGCCACGAGGCTTCTAAAATCTTGGCGGGGCCTAAACCCGTGCCGCCGCCATAAGATACTGATTCTTCGTAGGGAATAGGCAATATATGAAAACGGGCGTCTTCTTTTTTAGGGTGTTTAAATTCAGAACCTAAAAAAATGGGATAGCCTGGGGCCGCTAGCTGATCAAATTCTTCCATTGTCTTCTCTGTATAAATAGTCTGTATCAATAATCGGTATTAATAAGTCTGTGATAATAAGGTTTAGTATTTATACAGAGTCTGATTCTGAATAGCCCGCCCAAATATCAGTATTAATTGACGACTTACTTTTTAAATTTTTCTTAGGCTTTTTCTTGCCGTTATTCTTACCCGTGCCTGCAGGCGGTGCCATCGGTTTGTCTTCCGCATAAGATGAATCAAAAAGCGCCTCATCAACTTCGAAACCTGCGACTTCTTCAAGCTCAAGCCAAATTTTGTTCTTCTTCTCGATGATTCTGAAATGATGATAATCTTCATAATCAATCAAGGATAACGCTAACCCGACTTCCCCTGCGCGGCCACTGCGACCGATTCGGTGCATGTAATCTAATGGGCTTCTGGGTAAATCATAGTTGATGACCACCGGCAGTTTTGCGATGTCTAAACCACGCGCCGCAATGTCGGTAGCAATCAATACCTCGATATCACCCGCTTTAAACCCTTCCAGCACACGACTACGAGCGCCCTGACCTTTATCACCATGAAATACTTCGGCGGTAATATCATGCTTAGAGAGCTTATACGCTAAATGCTCACAACCGTTTTTAGAGTTAACGAACACAAGCACTTGTCGCCATGCATGCTTCTTAATTAAATTTGCTAATACGGCGGTTTTTTCGCCTTTATTCACGTTAAAAACACGCTGTACTAGGGTACTGGTTTCTGCGCTTTGAACTTGTATTTCAACAGGGTCGTTCAGTAATTCGGCGGTTAAGGCTTTTACTTGCTCTGGAAAAGTGGCTGAGAATAATAAAATTTGTTTTTGCTTTGGCGTCAATGCTAGTAATGCCGACAGCTCTTCGGTAAAGCCTAAGCTCAACATGCGATCGGCTTCATCAAGCACCAAGGTTTTAATCCTATCAAGCTTAATGGCATTATTTGAAATTAAATCGAGTAATCGACCCGGCGTCGCCACCAAAATATCAGTACCGCCCCGTAATGCCTGCATTTGAGTATTCACCGATACACCGCCAAATACGGCAACCGTTTTGATCGCACCATTAAAATGCACCGCATAAGATCGAATACTGTCGGCAACCTGTTTGGCAAGTTCACGAGTCGGTACCAAAACCAAACCCGTCACATAGTTACCTTCTCGGTTTTGGCTACTGGATGATTTTTCTTCATTTTGATATCGCGAGAGTTGCTGCAACAGCGGCAGTGCAAAAGTCGCTGTTTTACCCGAACCGGTATTGGCCCCTGCAATAAGGTCACGTCCTGCTAATACACAGGGAATCGCTTGCGCTTGAATAGGCGTTGGCTGATGGTATTCAAGGTCTATTAAGCGGGCTAACAAACGGGGAATAAGGCCTAAATCGTGAAAGGAGGCAGGTGTTGTGACTTCGGTATTGGCAGACGTCATGAATGTAAGGGCTCAATTAGAAATAATAACCCCATTTTAGCGTATTTATGCCTTTAAGTTAGCGGAATTAACCTGACTTTCTTTACTGCTAGCGACGACACCTTTATCGCGTGCGTGCGTGTAACGTTGGACATCTTATCTTTAGTAATCTTTAGTTTTCTTTAGTAATCTTTAGTAATTTCTAGTTAGATTTTGTTGCCCGTTTAATCGGGAAAAGATCACGTCCAAAATCCTTTGAGCATTCGCTTAACTATCTCTTCTGGGGGAGAACCCGGCGATTGGAGTAATGCCAAAGGTATTTCAGTGCCCTCTGCTTTTTGGCTTGTCCAAATGTGTGCATCCGCTGCAAAGTCGAAGGGTAAAAGTTTATCGGCAAAAATCGCGACAGCGTCATTGAGCGCTTTAACTTGTACGTAAACAGGCTCGCCACAAGCACTACAGGAATGATGAAACTTCTCTGCGCCGGTACCACCCATCAGCGTTTCTATCGTAGTTTGCCCCACAATCTGACAATCATTTTTTCTAAAAAACGCCGCCTTCACAGATTTAAGACCTGAAAAGGCCTGGCATTCATGGCAGTGGCAAACCAACTGCACCACTGGGGGTTTTGAAACTACGAGTTTAAATTTGTCACAACCGCAGCACACAGATGCTTTCATCGTCTCTCTCCTTACACATAACGCCCAAAGCAAGTGCGCCGCTTTTTGCGGCGACTGCATATTTTTGCACAAAAAATGACAGCGAATATCTTACCTGTACAGCCGTTGGTTATGAGATTACCATTTTATATGTTAAAGCGTTACGGATAAAAAATAGATTTTTTTAAATATACATTACCTGCATAAAGACCTTGCTTAGACCGTGCTTTAATATTCTTCTGATCTTGTTATATGTCAGCAAGATTCAATCTATTTTATCGTTGGAAATTGAGCCATAAATATATTGAGTTGTTAACCTGAGAAATATACACCTATATCTCAGTCATATTATGAAGCTACTTTTTTAGCTGCTAAATTTAGCATTATAAATTGAATAGGACAGTGCTAATAACAGACATATACCTGCTGGAATAAGTAGCGCATTAAATTTTAAAATACTAAAAAAATATGCACCAAATGCACCGCCCAAAATAAAACCAACAATGATTAAGAGAAATAATAATGCTTTTCTTTTATCAAACTTATTCCCTCTCAATTTTGAGCCTAACATAATACCAATATCAGTAAATATGCCAGTTACATGTGTAGTTCGGATAACTGCACCACTGTAAGTGGTTGCTATTGCATTTTGTAATCCGCAGGCGACAGAGGCCAGATAATGACCGTTTACTGAGTCATTTTCTAAGAAATAGATAGAGCCAAAAAGAAAAATTGCCTCTAAGGAAAGAAGTCCACTGTAGTTGCGACCTAATTTTAATGAGCCACTGTGTAAAAAAAAGCCCGATATGGCGGAACCTACTAGAAAGCTAAGAAGGACGAAAGCTAAATGAAGAACATCAGATAAATTTGAGGTTATAACGCCTGTTCCAAGAAGTGTCGCAGTACCTGACAAATGGGAAATTGATTGGTGTTTAAAACCCAATAACCCAATGGCATTAACAAGTCCTGCAACTAGTGCAAGAACAAAAGCACCATATTCTACCCAACGAGGTAATTTTGAAATCACGATAATCCTTTAAGAAAATTAACACCTCAAGCAAGTGCGCCGCTTTTGGCGTCACTTTGCCTTTTATTGTTATACACCGTCACGATTCTTAGCCTCCTTGCTGAATCGTTTTTCATTTGTGGAGCACATTGTTACCCCAAAAAATAAACCCGCTGCCAGCCAAATGGAAGTATTTAGTCTAATGCCTTTCATTCAAATCCTCTTGATATATTTCTTCAGAACCGATGGGCAAGGTCATCGTCAATCCATCATAGCCAACCGTCACTCCACTTAAACGAACCTCTTTTACATCTCGCATAAACACCCATTCCGCGACACGGTTTGGTGGCGCTGGCACGAGGTGGTATAGAACCAACTCTTTGACATTGGCTTCATTGGCTACTTCAGCGGCTTCGATGGGAGAGGTGTGATAGTCCTGTATATCAAACATGATTTTTTCTAACTGACCATTCCTAGTTTTTTCGGCTTCAGCTTCCATTTGTCTCACGATATTCAGTGACAGTGCCTCATGAAATAAAACATCAGCATCTTTTGAGAATTTAATGGTTGTTTGAGTTTTCGTTGTATCGCCACTGATTACAACTGAACGCCCCTTGTAATCAAAACGGTAGCCAACCGCTGGGTGTATCGGTGCGTGATTGACTTTAAACATGGTGACCTTCAGATCCCCATCATCTAAAACCGTTGCCGAATCACCATCCAAAGCAATTTCTTTGGCGATCATCTTTCCATTAGCGGGATCCAAATACTCCGCGCCATGGTGCGCCGTACGATAAAGGCTGTCCAGCGCATAAGCTTGACTAAAACCTTCGACCACTTGTGCAACCCCTTCAGGTCCAAAAACCGTGAGCGGCGCATCACGCCCCTGTGCCCAAGTCATCATATTGAACTCACCCAAGTCACCGATGTGATCTGAATGAAAGTGGGTTAGTAACACGGCTCCCACACGTTTAGACGGGATTCGCCAAAGCCCAAGATTGTTAGTACTGCGGTTGCCCGTATCAACAATATAAAACTTACCCCCGGCAATGATCATAACGCACGCGGCCGCCCGCCCCTTTATTGGCATCGGCGCTGCACTGCCGCATAACGTTGCTCGTAACGCATCGTCAGTAAACAGATCATCAGGGACGCTGGACATTTGTTGGGTAATTGTTCTTTCTACCAATTGATCCTGCACATCAGGATCTTGTAAAACAAGAACGACGGCTATGGCAAAAATACCTAAAGCGCCACATAAATAAAGTAGATACTTCATGAGCTGGATTCCTATATTTTTATTTTAGTATTCGTCAGTGCCAACCCATGCGGTTGGCACTGAGTCAATGGACGTACAACGGTGGATTATGAGAACGAAGATAGTTTCCTTTAAAATCATACGACTATCCATGTTGATGATTCGAATAACACTATATTTACCGTTCGCTTTTGTCAATTTGATATCACGTTTACAGCCTATTCGTTTATCAAATCACTTCCGTAGATCAGCCATATTTCCTTTATATTTCAGATACTTAGCTATTAATTATATTTAGATAACGGCTCTAAAACCGCTAATATGACGTGGCCATAGGAACGTCATCCTTGCCTAAAGCCAACTTGGCGTGAGAAGTCAAAAAAATGCATTTTAAAGGCAATACAATCTTGTCTGGATTTGAGAAGCTGTACCTTAGAATAATTAAAATTGGAGTCCATATGATATTTCGCTTGTCCCTATTCGCAATGCTGGCCTTTGTTCAAGTGAGCCACAGCGCCACTTTAACCATTAAAAATGACAATAACGAAGCCCTGCCTCAAGTTATGGTCACGCGGACTTTCTTGGATTTACCCCCGTCCGATTTAAGTGATGACGGTTATACCCCGCACGGTGTAACCAACACCTCCTTACCTGTGTTAACTCGCTTTACCGATAAAAACGGTGAAGTAACATTTGATGATATTGAAGAATCCGTGCAGTTTCGTGCCCGTGCACAGGGTTATGTGGATGCCTCCTTTGATAAAATCGAAGGCCCTCTGACATTAGTAAAAATGAATTCAGCAGAACACGTGGCCAGCTACCCCTCAAACGTATGGTTATCCCAACTTGATTTTGGTGGCGATGAAGCATTGAAAAAAACCTTCTTTATCAACTGCTCGTTTTGTCACCAACAAGCCTCTCCCTTTATGCGTAATGAACGCACCACCGATCAATGGTTAAGTGTATTCAAGCGCATGGGCACTTACGGGTCACGCTTACCTGAAGACGATTACGAAAAAATTGCTCACATCTTACAAACAGAATATCGCCGCCTACGAGAAAACACTGAAACCTTACCGCTGCCGCGTACCTGGGAAAATCATTTAGCAGAAATTGAAATGACCGAGTGGCCAATCGGCGATGGCTTTTCACAAATGCACGACTTTATTTTGCACCCTAACGGCATGATCTACATTGGTGATAACTTATTTGATCGCATTTATGAAATGAACCCTAAATCCGGTGAATACACCGTTTATAAAGTACCGCACGCGGAAGACGCACCTTTAGGTGGATTATTTGGTAACCGCTTTAATGTTTTTCCTAAAATGCACAACTACATGGGCGTTCACTCCTTTGCGCTTTCTAAAACCGATGGCAATATTTTTATCACCCCGTCCATGCAGCAAGCGCTATTAGAATTTGATATTAAAACTAAGCAGTTTATTAAGTACGATATGCCAGAAGGCTATTACCCTCATACCATCCGTACCGATCAACAAGACCGTGTGTGGTTTACCATGGCGGTTTCTTCACAAGTAGCCATGTTTGATCGCACTACTGAAAAATTCACCCTGTACGACTTGCCCGCGCGCAGCGTTAAAGAATGGTTTATCTTTAAGCTGTTACCGCTGGTATTTAGTTTCTCTCCTGAGAACCGTCCGCAACCATCACCCGATCGTGATTCAACCGGTCTACCCATGCCTTATGGTATCGATGTTGATTCTAAAGGCATTGTTTGGGCATCCCGCTTATACGCCAACGACATTGCTCGCATTGATCCAGAAACCGACGAAGTAACCATGATCGATTTCCCGTTTAATGGCCCGCGTCGTTTACGGGTAGATGCTAACGATAACGTTTGGATTGTCGCCTTCCAAGATTCATTATTAGTGAAATACGATCCTATCAAGAATGAATTCACTGAATTTGAATTACCCGTGGCCAATGAATTACCTTACGCCTTAAATATCGATTTAAAGCGTGATGTGGTTTGGGTCAACGGCAATCAATCGGATACTATTTTAGCGTTTGATATACCCACTGAAACATGGAAAACCTACCCGATGCCACGTCAGCGTTTTTTCACCCGTGACATTGAAATCTCTGAAGAAGACGGCGCTGTTTATACCACTAACTCCCACTTTCCCACGTGGCAGTCTGAAGGGGGCACTCCCACCCTATTACGCATTACACCACGGGAGAAATAAACCATGAGCCCTGCAAAAATAGCATTGATGCTTGCAGCTTTTTGTCCGGGTTTATCGGCCATCAGTTTTGCGGCCGATGAAAACGAAAAAGAAAGTGGCTGGCTATATTATGGCGGCGACCAAGGGGGTCGCCATTATTCTTCTGCGGCACACATTGATAAAGAAAATGTTGAAGACTTAGACGTCGCTTGGGTGTATCGCAGTGGCGATATGAAAACCTACGGCGAAAAAATGGATAATACTTCTGCACAAAGTACGCCTATTTTATTACCCGAAGCGGCGGGTGAGTCTTTAGTCTATTGCACACCGTTTAACCGCGTCATTGCGCTAGACCCCGGTAATGGTAAACAACGCTGGCAGTTTGACCCGAAAATTAATCAGGGCGGTCACCGCACGTTTAGGTGTCGTGGGGTAAGTTACGCAGAAGAAAAAAGCGTGGCTAACAATGCTCCATGTCGACACCGTTTATTTGTCGCCACCCACGACCGTAGTTTATGGGCGATTGATGCGCGTAACGGAAAAACCTGTGATAACTTTGGTGAAAATGGCCAAGTAAAATTATACGGCGAAGAAGGCTTTGTTCCTGGCGACATGGCCAGTTCATCGGCGCCCACCGTTGCCAACGGAGTCGTGGTGGTAGGGTCTGCCATTATTGACTTTACCCGCGCCCAAACGCCGCGCGGTACAGTAAAAGCATTTAGTTCGTTAACCGGTGAACCTCTGTGGCAGTTTGACCCCCTGTTGAATCATTCGAACAGTGGCTCGGCCAATGTTTGGGCACCGATATCGGTCGATGAAAAAAATAATTTGGTTTTTTTACCCACCAGTGCCTCATCGCCCGATTATTACGGGGTAGATCGCCCGGGGGATGATTTATACGCCAACAGCATTGTCGCCTTACATTTACAAACAGGCAAACTTAGCTGGTATTTTCAGCATGTGCGCCACGACTTATGGGACTACGATACGCCAGCGCAACCCATTTTATTTGAATGGAATAAGAATGGCGAAAGTATTCCTGCTTTAGCTCAACTGACCAAGCAAGGTCTAACGTTTGTTTTTAATCGTTTAACCGGCGAGCCTTTATGGGAAATCACCGAGCAACCCGTACCGCCCTCTCAAATTGCCGGAGAAATGACCTCCCCGACTCAGCCCAAACCCATTGCACCACCGCCGTTAATTGACTCTTACCTGATGCCCAATGACGCTTGGGGGTTAACGCCGCTTGATCGTAATGACTGCAAGAAACAACTGGAAAGCATCAGCAACATGGGCTTGTTTACCCCGAACAGTGAGAAACTGTCGTTAATGTACCCGGGCAGTTTAGGCGGCCCCAATTGGGGTGGCGGCGCCATGTTAGGCGAGTCTGGGGTCTTGTTAGTCAACGTTAACAATGTCGCCTTCACCGGACAATTAATTCCTAAAAAAACCGACGGAGTCAGCAGCACAGACGATCACCCTAAAGCCGGAAAACGCATGCGGGTAGCCATGAACGGTACGCCCTACGCAGTCGAAATTGGCAGTTTAAAATCATTTTTAGGCATTCCTTGCAACCCACCCCCTTGGGGCAAGTTAGTAGCCATTGATTTAGTAAAAGGCGTGATTTTATGGGAAGCGCCATTAGGGTCGATTCATGAAATGGGCCCGGTGACTATGCCATTTCATCTTGACTGGGGCACCCCTAATTTAGGCGGTGGCATTGCGACCCAAGGCGGCTTGTTTTTCATTGGCGCCACCATGGATCGACAAATCCGTGCGTTTGATGTGAGCAACGGTGAAACCCTTTGGAAATACACCCTACCAGTGGATGCCAACGCCACACCCATGACTTACACCTATAAAGGTCGTCAGTATGTGGTGATTAATGCCGGTGGCCATGCCATCTTTGGCCGTGGCCCTGGGGATTATGTGTACGCCTTTGCCTTGCCCGAAAATTAATAAAACTTAAATAAAGTAATAAAATAATAAAGTAATAAAATAATAAAGTAATAAAGTAATAAAAATTTCATAAAAATAATAACGGTAAACCCTTATGGCCCATTCTAATAAACGCCTCATGTTAAGCGTATGCATGCTTATCAGCACCGGGGCCATTGCCCAAGAAAGCACACATAATAATGAGGCTTTATTAGAAACAGTATCTGAAAAAAAATTAGACACAGTCGTTATCAGTGCAAACCGTGAAGGCAGCTCTTTGAATGAACTTGCCATTAGCATTACCCCCCTAGATCAAGACACAATTGATCGCATAAATGCCAGCCACATCAATGAAGTTTTAGCGCAAGTACCCGGCACCTGGATTAGCCGCGGTAATGGCCAAGAACATTTAACCGCCATTCGCTCAGCGGTATTAACCGGGGCTGGCAGTTGCGGCGCTTTTCAAATGTCACAAGATGGCATTCCTTTGCGCGCCGCTGGGTTTTGCAATGTGAATCAATTATTTGAAAGTAATTACGAACAGGCAGCCGCGATTGAAGTTATCCGCGGGCCAGGCAGCGTACTGTACGGTGCTAATGCCTTGCACGGCACCCTTAATGTTATTAGCCAAGGCACCACCGATGACTTAACGGGCAACATTCAATTAGAGGCCGGCCCCCATGATTATCAGCGCATAAAAAGCAGCGTCAGTAACCGCGTTGGCCAGCACGGTATCCGCATTAATGCGAACGGCACTTCAGACGGAGGCTATAAAGATGATTCTGGCTTTGACCAACAAAAAATAGATGCCATTCATGAATTCACCGATAACCGCCTGCAAGTGACTACACTCTTAAATGCTAGTAATTTAAACCAAGAAACCGCCGGTTACATTGAAGGCTTTGAAGCCTATAAAGATGAAAATTCAAAAAAAGAAAACCCGAATCCAGAAGCCTTTCGTGATGCCCATAGTCTGCGCTTACACAGTGAAATTACGTGGCAACAAAATAATTCACGCATCACCGTCACGCCCTATTACCGTAAAACGGCAATGGACTTTTTAATGCATTTTTTACCTGGGACGCCGCTGGAAGAAAATGGACAAGAATCTTTGGGTCTGCAATCCCTATATTCCACCGACCTTAATAGAGATCTAGCGCTGTTAGTGGGCACCGATGTAGAAATCACAACAGCATTTTTGCGCCAAACCCAAGGCGATACTTTAAAGGGCGACAGTGGTTTTTTAAACGCCACCCTGCCACAAGGCAAGCAATATGATTTTGAGGTAGAGGCCACACTCATATCCCCCTACCTGCAACTGACTTACGAGATAGACCTCAATAATCAATTAACTGCAGGCCTACGTTATGAATATTTGCATTTTAATTATGATAATAAATTAGCAGCTGGCCGCCTAACCGAAAATGGAACTGTGTGTGGTTTTGGTGGCTGCCGTTATAGCCGCCCAGACGACCGCGAAGACAGCTTTGATAACAGCTCGGTACAGCTTGCTTGGCTGCATACGTTAAATGATGACAGCCAAACCTTTATTAATCTTTCTCGGGCCTTTAGAGCGCCTCAAGCCAATGAGTTATATCGTCTGCAAAATACTCAAACCGTCGCCGATTTAGACTCTGAAAAAATTAACAGCCTAGAGCTGGGCTATCGTAATGACTTTGACCCCATAAGCATCAGTCTGTCGGCTTATTACATGAATAAAAGTGACGTGATATTTCAAAACAGTGATCGTGAAAATATTAGCGGCGGTAAAACCCAACACCAGGGCATAGAACTTGAAAGCCAAATAAAATTAAGCCATGCACTTACATTAAATATAGCGGCAAGCTACAACGAACATACCTATACCGAAGACATTACGCCCCGCGGTGTCACCGTTAACATTGATGGCAATTATTTAGACACGGCCCCTAAAGTAATGGGCAATGTTCAAATTCATTATCAAATTAATCAGCAGCAACACGCTCAATTAGAATGGGTACACCTTGGGCCGTATTACACAGATGAAGCCAATCTCAATCAATACGACGGCCACGATTTACTCAATGTTCGTTATCAAATTAATCTCTCACACCACTGGCAAGGCACCCTACGCATCACTAACGTACTGGATGCAGATTACGCCGAACGAGCGGACTATGCCTTTGGCAAGCATCGATATTTTGTGGGTGAACCCAGAAGCTTATACGGCTCTATTGCCTATGAATTTTAGTATTAATACCGCACCTTTTTTTATTTAATAGCTTTCACATTAAAACGAAATACATTACCGCCCAATGCTGTTTCATTGCGAGCTTGATATAACTCACGGGCAAAAAACTGCAAGCTGGAGACTTCTTGAATTTGATGACGCAACCATTGCTGAACCATGTTTGGGGTGAACATTTTATGGCGAATATAATAATTAATCAGCGGGCCGATTATGGGCAAATCGGAACCGACGATACTGTCTAATGTATAGCGTGTTCCAGAGTGTGTTTGTTCAAAACGATGCGTAATGCGGCCAAAATTGAGCCCCATCATTTCTGGTTGTGCAACCATGACCGTATCCGTCTTTTTTACAATGCGCCCCGTACCTTTACTATTAAAGGGCCCAAACCATTCTTGCCGATACACCAATGCTCCCTCTGACATACCTGCAATACCGTTCAACCCGGGTTCTTTAATCTCAATGTGCCCATGCTCAGTTGGATGAAAAATATGATACAAGGGCATGATATCTCCCTTTAATAAAACTTGAGTAATCGGCAGCACTTGATAAAAATGCGACACCATCTTTGGGCTAATATCGACTAACGGAAGGTGTTCTATTTGAATATGAAGGCGACCATCATCCAGTATCTCAACCTGACTGTTAGCCGCTCGGTAATCGGGTAATTGCCAAGGTAAATTACGCGCTTGATCGTGATCAAATGCTGGCATGGGTTTAAGCCACATAAATGCCACAAGACCCACCACTAATAACAATGACCATTGGATGATGTTTTTAATTATTTTTATATTGGCACTCATTGGATAAACCTACATTTTCATATAAAGGGTGATTGCTAATGCGGCTTTAGCGGCTTGTTATCTGCTTTTGATGGTCTGAATAGCTGACCATATCGAAATACATAGGGCACACAATAGGTTGCAGAAGAAAAAAAAAAAAGCACACACTACATGACAGCCAAACCCGCAGGCTCCGCGCTAGAATTATACGTCGCCCAATAAAGAATTGGTTTGCGGGTGGTGTTAAGCGCCTTTAAATACGCATCAAACGCTTTGCCACTGTAGGTTTGATCAAGTGTTAGCCCAAGTGCTTGCGCTTGCTTCATAGCATGAGTGGTTGCCGGCGTTAACACTCCGTACCCTGGTGCAAAAAAGTCAGAGCGCAATATAACCTTAGGCAGTTCTTTTATCGCGTGTGGGTAATCCTGTAACAATAGATCCCGTGCCTGCGCCATTAACGTATTTACCACCGACTCGGTACAGGTTTCAACAGGGCCCATTTTCGCATCCAATACTCTTATCCCAATGACCTTACTTTTTAATCCCGCCAGTACACATCCTAATGTAAGGCCCGCCAACGTAGAGGCGCTTCCTACAGGAATATATATTTCAGCGGGTTCAGGGCATTGCTGTTTTTCAATTTGACATTTTAATTCAAACGCGGCATTCACATACGCCATGGTGGCTACTGGAATAGCGCCACCGCCTGGTAAAAAATAATAATCTTTGTGCAGCCGGCGTGGGTTTACATAAAAGCGTAGGGCCGCCAGGGCTACGGGGCCAGCGTTAATTACCGTGGCTCCAAAATTTTTCATGAGGGATTGGTTTTTTTGCACAAACTTAGAATCTGGCTGATTAAAGGTAATAACCGTGCACTTTAATCCTAGTTGCTGACATACCATAGCCGTGGCTACACCGTGATTGGTACCTGTGCCGCCCAAGGTCACCACATGTTTTTTGTTGGCGGCTAAAATTTCAGCTGCTATAAATTCAAATTTACGGGTTTTATTGCCGCCGTAACGTTTATGCGTTAAGTCGTCTCGTTTTACCCAGGCTCTCTCACTCAACCCTTTAAGGGCTTGTACGCTTGTGGGTAGGTCACAAAGTGCAATCGGCGCAAGATGTGGCTGCAATTTTGGAAATACATCAAATATAGGCCAAGGATTTTCTCCTTGGCCCTTATTTGAAAGATGACCTTCTGTTGGCTCTTTATTAAGTACGGCGTGTTCTTTAGGTGCTTGTTTCATTGTGCCTCCTGTGGATAAATCAATGCCATTACGAACAGGCGTTAAGCCCCAATCAACCAACGTGAAAGGTTCGCAACCATGATGCCTAAATAATTGCCTACCGCGTAACCAATAATGGCGGCCGCGAAACCTGGCAATAAAATCTCACGGTTTTTTAATGCGCCAGAGATAACCGGAATGAACGGCACTGACATAATCGCCGCCGACGAGGTAATTAAAAAGGTATCGGTATCAATTTTGAATATCTTGCACAAAATGGCCTGCATCAATAGTGAACCTAATAAGATAAACCCCACATAAGAGGCCAATGACATATCAATGGTATTAAAAATATCGGTATCAATCATCGTGCCGGTGGTAAAACAAAAAACCAAGATCAAGTACATGCCCAATTGAAAGCTATTGGCCAGCGCCCGTATTTTTGGAACAAAAGAGGCCATTAAGCCTAGACTCGTAATTGAGAGAATCGTCATCACGGACGTTAATGACTCTGGTAATAAATTAGCAAAACCCACAGACAATCCCACCACTAAGAGTGACAACCCTAACGCTGCAACCGTTTGCACTATGAGCTTGGGCTGAATTAATTTATTGTAGGCTTTAGAGCTTTCGTCGCTCATATGCTCCATGCCTGCATAATCCACTGGTTGATCGGTATTGTCATTTTTGCTTACATAGGGTCGTAAAAACAGCCCAAATATTTTTTGTGCAATCGTCATCACAAAAATTAAGTACATTGCCGAAAAAATAATATCGTAGGTCACCATGCTTAAGAATATGGAGTCGTCACCATTAATGGCCGTTTTAATAGCGCCCATGTTTGGGCCACCGCCTGTGTAGGCACCTACCGACATGCCCGCCACTTGCCATACCTTGTCTACCTGCTCTGCAAAAATGACCGCACCCACCGTGCTAATGACCACCACAGATAATAAGGCCAAGCCCATGCCTTTAAGGGTATCGCCTGCCATGTACAATGTGCTTTTTACATTAATTGAAAATAATAAAAGCGGCAGCGCAATGGCAATACTGATTTCAGAGATATTCTTTTGCACCGGTATCAGTACATCGGCCGGAAAAAACGCTGACAGATCTATCGTTATGGCACATAAAATCCCACCGGCAAAAGCCAATGTCACCACGCCAAACTTCTCAAACAGACTATTACGCTGACACAACAACACCAATAACGCGGGTGCTATCAAATAAAACAAAATTAGTAACATAAATTATTCTCTTTATTATTTTTATAAGGCACTTATTGCCATCGTTCACCGTGGTGTGCGTAGAGCCCTTACGGTTTAATGTAAGCATCAATCCTTTGAGTGTTTAAAAACCGGCCACCAATCCACAATTTTTCCATTGTCGTAAACGGCAATATCACCAAACTGTAAAAATACCGCTTCACTTTGAGTGGGCCTAAAGTACATAAAGTCATCTACGTTAATGGTAGAGCTTGCCGCCAGTTCATACATCTCTTGATTGCTGGAGTGCCCTAACATCTCACTGCGTTTGCTGCCCGCCGGATAACAAGGTTGTGCCAACCAGTTTCCACCATAAATAAAGCACGCTTTAGCGGGTAACATGCCCATTTTTTCCAAGACCATAGACAAGCCTTTTGCCATGGGGATTTTAGGTTTAGCCACCATTTTTAATACCGGTGCCGCAATGAATGCTGCCGGCACGTGATGTTCTAGGGTAAACACGTCAAAGTCAGTAGGTTTCACTAAGGCCGACGCGGTGGATATTTCGTTCACTAAACCAGGTTTGTCATATAGGGGATATGTAGTACTGCCACCTGCGTTTAGCGTTAAACTATTTAAAAAATCTTCGCCAAATTTATTTTTCACTAGATCACAAAATCTCTGATAAGACTGTTGCGACTCTTTAAACGCTTTTTTGGGCCCGCCTAAAAAACCTGGTATCTTCGTGACATGTGCTTCGTAGCCCATTAAACCAGATAATTTTAAGTTGTCATGACCCGCAATAAAATTAAGTACCGATGAAAACTCGCCATGGTCACTAAAACCACCACGATTCAAACCTACATTAATTTCTAAATTGACCTGCAATACAATATTTAATTTTTCAGCCAGCTTGGCATATTGGTAAATGCGCGCCTCACTATCAATTAACCATTGTAATTGGGTAGCAGGGTTAAACGTGCATTCAGTTTGATCACTTAAAAACTGATAATAACCCTCAACACTGCCCACTGGCATGGGTTTGCCCATCAATACATCTGCGTTAGGGATGCTTTGGCTTACGAGTTGTAAAAACGGTATGTGAAAACTCATTAAACGATGAGTGCCTGCTTCCTTCATTAGGTACTGCAACATAGGTACACAAGGCAGCGACTTGGCTACTATTCTAAAATTGAAACCGCGCTGAGTGATCACTTTTACCGCTGATAAATTTTGATCTAATCGGTTTTTATCCACCACTAATGTGGGCTGATAAGCACCCGCATCACTTAAAGCCTTAGTGACACTGGCAAAATACTGAGCAGACAAAGCATCGGTATTATTGTGTTTTGGCGCAGACATAGCGTTTCCCAAAATATTCATTGTTATTATTAATGTGTTTTTTTTAAAACACTGTGCTGCCCGTAAAAATAATAATTAAAGGGCCGCTTTATTTATCACGCGCCAAATATATCTTTTAAGTGGGCATTCATAAACTTACCCGTTGAATCCAGCGATTTACGCACTTCATGAAAATCTTGCCAGTGACGAGGGTACAGTTTGGCAAGCTGCGGTGCTTTCATTGTATGAATTTTTCCCCAATGAGGTCGGCCACCGTACTTCCAAAAAATGGGTTCAATTTCAGCGAATATTTTTTTGTAATCTAGATCGCCATATTGGTGAATAGAAATAGAGCAACCATCTTGCCCTTCAAACATTGACAACCAAATGTCGTCACCTTTTACATATCTAAACTCAATGGGAAAACTTAATGGCAGTTTTTTATTTTTTATAGTTTCCATGATTTCACGACCACACGCTACCCCAACTTCGGCGGGTACGGTGTATTCCATTTCCCTAAAGCGCACAATGCGCTCGTGCGGAAACACTTTATAAGAAGCGCCGGTACGAATGGTCGCGGCTTCAACCGCCAGCGCCTTAGATAATGCAAAGCCATATAAATTACTTCCTACCTTAGGGATCCAACTGGTGGCTTCAAATACACTGCGCAAGGTATTTACCGCTTGTGGATCATCGTGACCTACGTTTACATCTTCGGGCTTTGCCAAATTAGTACTTATGGTTATGCACTCTGACGCATAAGGAATGAGAAAACATTCAAAGTGGCGATTTTGTTTACATAACGCCTCCATGTTCTCAAACACGTACTCTAAGGGCTCTATGCTGTTCACTTCGGTAATATCAAATCGCTCTTGGTTTTGCAGTGTGTATTCGGTCACCACCCCTAATGAGCCTATGTGGGTTTTAGCGGCTTGAAATATTTCTGGATTTTTAGTGTGACTGCACTCTATTAAATCGCCGTTGACGGTAGCCAGCTTTAAGTTTTCTATGTAGCCGCTCATGGATTTATAATCTACGCCCGTGGCATGCACTGAGTTGGCCAACGCACCACCCAACGAGGGGTAATCCATATCCGGCATATTGGGAAAGGCCTGCCCGATAGCGTCTAAAATTGGGCCACACGCATTTAAACGTGTACCGGCTTGTAACGTGGCCTGTTGCTTTTTAGCATCGTGGCTGACTAAACCAGATAATAAATCAGTAGAGATAAGCGTATCGTTAGTGGGCACCACGGCACTGAAAGAATGACCTGCGCCCACTGCACGCACGTTGCCTTTAGCAGACTTTAGTACGTCTAATAATTCATCTTCTGAGGCCGGGGCGTGACGCCATTTAGGCAAACAGGATTGATTACCCGCCCAGTTTACCCAAGGAATGGGCCGGCCCGCTTTAAATGGAATGGGGGTTTGTGGTTCGGTGCCGGTTGCGCCACAGCCTGCGATACCGCCAAAGGTAGCCGTTGCTCCCAGCGCCAATGACCCTTGAATAAACTGACGGCGTTTCATAATGATTCCTTAGCTGGCTGCATGCCGGTTATGAGATAAATAAGCTCACGTAAATCTTGTTCATCGCAGGCACTGCAATAACCCAGCGGCGGCATACCACCTATACCCTCTACTACATGCTTTAAAACAGTTTCTTCACCTTGGGCATTAATGTCTTTCCAATCCTTAGGATGACCCAGTTGAGGCGCACTTATGTGCGGTGCTGCATGACATTGCAGGCAATTATTACTCAATAGGGTTAACTGGCGTTCATTGGGGGCTGCGAACGCCGTATTGGCTGTGCCAAATAAAAAGGCAAGTAACAATGGGCTCAGCAAGGAAAATACCTTGGGCCGTGCCATTAAGGACACATTAATAGGATTAAGGGGGGTCATTTTTGCGGGCCTATTTTTATCTTTATTATTGTATTGGGGCTCTACAGACCACCCAATATAACTTGAAGAGGTATTGCATAGTTGGCATTTGAAGACATTTTGCGTAGAGTTATTACTAAGCACCTTAATTAATAAACATGGCCCACACCACACTAGGAATTTGCTTTGTCTGTCCCCTCTGACCTTCGTACTGAATACGGCTCATTAATGTATTTTACCCAGCAGGTTGAAGCTCTGGGTGGTCACGCCCAAAACATTGCCCAAGGGGTTGGTTTTGATTTAAACGATTTAACCCACTCACACACGTCTTTAAGCCATGAAACCTATTGTGATTTGTTAGAAGCGGCAGCCACAGCCACCCACTGTAAACACTTTGGATTATTGTTGGGGCAGCATAACGATATTGCCATGTTGGGAAGCTTGGGCCAGCTCACACTTAACTGCTCTACCCTTAAAGAAGCGGCCACTACCTTTATTCGCTATTTTAATATGGTGTCGCAAGGGGAGTTTTTTCGAATTGAAGTTGGCGCCAAAGATCACTTTTTAATTCGCGACGTTTTTTTGCCCGAGCCTTTTTTTAGCGTGCAGGCGCAAGACATCGCTTTGTATGAAAGTGTAAAAGTAGCACGGGCGATCATAGGCGATCACTGGCAGCCTTGCGGGGTATATTTTACGCACAAACCCGCCGACGTTCAGCCCTATCACGTTGCATTTAATTGCCCGTTGTATTTTAACCAAGAGTTTCAAGGTATTGCCATTGCCAGTAAAGAAATGGTTATGCCCATTGCAAAAGCCAATGAGGAAAGCCGGCAAGCGTTAGAGAAAAAAGTGGCTAAAATGTATATGGAAAATAAAAAGTCCATTATAGAGCAAACTCAGCAAGCCATTACAGCAGGCATGATTACCGGAGACTGCAGTATTAACATGGTGGCCCACACATTAAACATTCACACACGTACACTGCACCGAAAACTGGCACAACACGCCATCAGCTTTACCCACATATTAGAAGAGACTCGTAAAGATTTTGCTGAACATTTTGTAACCAAAACCTCTATTAGTATTTTTGAAGTGAGCCAAATGCTGGGGTATAAAGACTCCACCTCATTGTCACGCGCTTATCAACGCTGGCATGGTTTCTCGCCCTCGGTTCACCGTAAGCAAGCGACATCATAGTGATGGCTAATAGGCCTTCTAGTGCGCCTTCGGCAAGGTTAACGCCGCAATTTGCAGGCTGAGTTGGATGGCGACTTTTATGCGTTTCTTTGCATAAATGGTAACAGTAAACGAAGATCTGCAAGATTGACTAGTTAAGGCCTTTAATCTATTCTGTACGGAATTGCCGTACAACCTATATTGGTGAATATTATGGAAAATGTAAGTGTAAATAAATTTAGAGACAACTTAAAAAGCTATGTTGAACAAATAGTGGCGAATCATGTACCTCTTAAAGTAACGCGACGTAGCGGTGAAGATTTTGTTGTGATGAGTGCAGATGACTGGGAACGAGAACAAGAAACGCTGTATGTACTGCAGAATAATAGCTTGATGGAACAAATTGCTGCCTCAGCAAGTACGCATGCTAACAGGGGTGGATATAAGCCGACTAAGGAGGAGTTGGATGAGATCACTGGTCTTTGAAGGAAATACATGGCGAGAATATGAAAATTTACGAGAAAAAGACCAAAAGCTCCATAAAGTACTGCACCGTCAGTTGAAGGAAATGCTTCGTGATAATCCTGCTGAAGGCACAGGCAAGCCAGAACCGCTTAAGCATAACCTAACCGGTTTATGGTCGAGACGACTTAGCCAAAAAGACAGATTAGTATACAAATTTGATGATGAGTATCTTTATATCTTCGCTATTGGTGGACACTACGGCCAACATTGAGCCTTAACGTCCAACTCAGCGGTCAAATTGAGCGCAGCTAAATTTGGTCCAATGCAGTTGCTTGTTACCTGTATTTTTCAACTATTAGGATATGTTTTCACTCTATTTGCGATTCGAACCCATGTTTCAACTCCTCGAGAAAGGCTTTCTTCTATTGACAACTCATATAACCCTCTAAATCTATAAAGAACCATACCTAAATTGCCTTTCACTCTTACAAAAACTACTCGTTTCGGCGAATCACCTGTGTGGCATTTAATATCATTCAGGATTTGTTCATTTTTAGCATTATCCGTTAAGTGTGAGGTCGTAATTATTTCTTCATTTTGTGATATTCGGTTATCCCATTCACCATCTTTAGGGGCTTTCTGAGCTATTGGGTTTAATCTAGGAAACCAGATAGCTGTGTTGACCTCATTTCGATGTATTACCAAACCTTTTTGACAACCTTTGTAACTGTAACCAAAACAATTACAAGCGTCTTTAATTTGTCTAAATTTCACATCATCAGCTATATCTATGTATCCCTTTTCAATATAAGTTTCTGATTTAAACTCAGCATTAATATCCCATTCATAAAAATCGCCAGATTTTTTTAAGCGGTGTACTTTAGATTTAATAACCTGAATGAGTCTATCTATATCAGAATTAATTTCTTGAATTGATTTGTCAACATCGATTCGGTTTATTTCGTGGTTTGTAGCATTAACTATGTCAGCCTCTCGAATACTATCGACATCAACATTGGACTTATGATGAGGTTCATCAACCTCGACATGTATAGCCAATTGAGGAAAGAACAAATCGGTCAATGCCCGGCCTTCAGGCCTAGAGACATATTGTTGAGTCACAAATTTAATATCAAGATCATTGAGTAAATTTATTATTCTAGTGACAACATACTGTTCGTATTTCTTATGCTTCGTACGCGCTAATTGACGCACGATATATTCTTTTTTATCCAAGTAATTCTCCATTTAAAACACCTAACGCCTATTTAAGAGGCAAAATATAGTTGGCTATAATAAGTGAACGGAGTGAACAAAAAGCCAACTGTATTTTGTCCTGCTTGAAATTCTTGTTATGTGATTTTACAACTCACCTTGAATCCCACCGTTTTTTACTTTTTCCATATAATCTTTATCTGGAATTAAATCCTTGTTTTCTTTTGCTAAAAGAAGGGTTTTATCCATAATGGCTTTTGCATTTTTGGTTGAATATAACCAGAAACGATATGAGCCAATATACTCTTTCATGGCAGGTCTTAAGGCGCGTAATATAAAAGTAACGATTCTATTAGATTCATGTTCCAAGCTAGTCAAGTAATCATAGTACGTATAAAGAATGCTCTGTTGTTCTTCCCCTGTCTTTGAAACAAAACTATCCATACTTTTTAAATTGTTTTTCACAAACTCATTCAAATCTTTTCGATTTATATCCGTACTACTAAGATATAAAAGTGTTTCGAATATTTGTACTAGATTTATATCGTCGTATCCAAGTTGTAGTGAAAATTCATTAGGTAAGTGGGAGAAGCTTGGTGAATGAGCTTTTAGAATGTCGAATTCATCACTTAAGAATGTTTTAGCAAGTAACTCGTGATCACCTTCTGTAATCCTTTCAGTTACTTCTATATGAGGCTTTATTGTATGCCTTAGTAAAATAAACTCAGAAAATAGAATTCTATACGCTACATCAGAAATATAGCTAACAGCATAAATTTTCTGTTTTGTCTCTTTCGCTCGTCTGGCATAAAACTGCATCAATATGATGGTAGAAGAAGCACCAAGAGTAGCTAAAAGAGGAATTATAAATTTTTCATTGAGAAAAAAATCTAGCAAAGTTTACTCCTTCCTTGAGAATCACATAACGCCTTTATAACGGGCAAAGTGAGCAGCACTTTGCCCAGCCGAAGGCGCTCGTTGATAAACTTGTTATGTGTTTTTTATGATGGCCCGACTTACTCAATGCTCTTCAACTCTTGGAAATCAAAGCTTATTTTTTTTGCTTCAAATATTGAACACCTAATTACAGTTGCCGAATCTAGATCAAAAAGACATATATTATGGCCATCTGACAACGAGCTTTTGTATGCAATACCATCATAGCCTTTTGACTTTATAAATTCAGATATTATCTGAGTTGGTGCATACTCTGATTTTATATCAGATGATTTTGTTGGCTTAGAGAAGGCGTTATCAATGTCAGACCAAACTGCCTTAACCTTTTTTTCTGTGGATGGCTCTTTAAAATAAAATTTTAAGTTGCCTTCTCCGTGCTCAACAGAGAAATCGAGGATTTTTAGGGCCCTGACTAATTTAAATTGACCGACCGATATTATTGCCCCTAGCCAAGGACGGACTTCAGCCATTGCAGTTTCTTTGTCGGTGGCAACATACAAGCATGGAATTCCTTTTGAATTTGCTCGCCCCTCGGTTGCACTATTTTCTAGTGGCTTCATTCGGCTTTCTGAGAAGGGAGCATGAAAATCATCGACATGTATTTCTTCGTCAGTATCAGGATCACGCTGATAGTATGGCCTCCATGAATGACCATTTTGAGCACGCCAAACAACCGAACCTTCCTTTAAAGGCGTTTCGCGATCCTTACAAGTGTCGATAATAGCATTGAGAAACTCTTTAGACTCATCATCCAGAATATAACGTTGCTTAGTATCTACAGAATATCTAAACTTTGAATAGCTACGCCAGGATTTAAAACTCATGCTGATTCCTTGTGGACACATAACAATACGTTTATGGGACAAATGTCGCATAACATACTATCTGGGACAAAGGTGAAAATCGATTTCCCCTTTAATCTTCAAGTCGTTAGCGGCCCCTATAATTCTTTTAAGACATTACAGTCTATTACTAACAAAATAAAAAATAGGTAAAAGGACATTTGTCCCTTAGCAAACGCCCTACCACTTAATTAGCCTACAATCCTTATCTCACCTGTCTTTTAGCCATATGAACTAAAACTGGATATACGACATCAATATCTGATCTATGACATATAAACAAAGAAATCAGTTAACAAATTTTCAACTCGTTTTGAAAAATAGCGCGCTTAACGCGCCTTACCCGCAGTCTTATTTACGGGCGGTCTTTAATGCACTTGTTAAACGATTTACTAATCACACAATGTAACCGTGACAGCTGTTATTACCAAAAAATATGGAACGTAGTGCTGGCCGAACTTCTCGGTAGTTAATGCAACCCATAAAAATAAAGCTTTTTTTTAAAGTATTCTTTTTTTTATAATATATTTGGTCTGACTCAATTGCTCCATTTTTTCTGAGAAAGCCCAATCACCCAGTATTGGCTGACAAGAACCAGCCATGCAAAGTACACTAATACATCTGGATAATCGTTTAACATTGAGTTATGTGACACGATTTTGCATAACTTCTTGTATCTAAGAGGGGCGGACGAAGAGAGATTTTTATTGAAGTCATCCACCTATCCCTGTTAATGATTTCAACAACAGTATAAGCACCTATCGCACTTGTCAAATCGAAATCAAATCAAGATCTATGTCGCTAAAATAGGCGTATATTTAACGCAGAAGGTTTTCTTTTATTTTTCAATGACTTAATAATTAAGACTAAAAAATGATATGCGAACAGAAATTTTTATTGAAGGATGTCCTATTACGACAGGCGATGTTTAAAGTCTTGATAACCAAACTGTTTTACCACGGTCACCTCATCTGTTTCAGAATTCCAAAGCGCTAATGACTACTTGAGGAATATTGTCACCCAAATTTTCTTATTAACTTTAATCATGGGTTTTAATGTAGTTTGTTCTTGCCCCATACGACGTTCGTTCGTTGGTAAGAAGTACCTTATGAAATAAACGCCTCAATAACGCGACTAGAAGTATGACCCGAGAGTAAGCATAATAAATATCACATAATAACAACGCAGGCGGATAGGCTTTACGGCCTACATTTTTATTTTTGTATCGAGCATAGAAGTCAGAAACAGTTTTATCATTTTAAGCAAGTGATAAAGGCAATATTCAAACGCTTTACTACCTAGAACGTCTAAATAATTAATATCAAAGAAAACGCTTTGATTGAGATTGTCATCGAGGAAATTGGGCATAAAGTTATCAGGTAAACGGCAGCGCGGCTTTATGCGCTGTCCAGTGGAGGCCGTCTTTGGGGACGTAACGAGTTTGATAAAATTTTTATGTTTTACACGCTAGTAAAAATTCCAAATGCTCCTGAAATACCTTTGCAGGAACTACAAACTGGTAGCCAATATCTGTAGTGACGACAAAGTCACCATAACTTTTAATATCTTGAGTGGTTCCACCAAAATTCTTTTTTACGATATTGAATGAGAACGCCTCCCCAGGCTCAACCACTATCTTTGGTAGCTCTGCGTCAGTGAAGCCTTCATGCAAAAACTTCAATTTTTGATTAGTTTCAGGTAATTGAACATGAAAGTTTTTAATAAATGCTTTAATCATTGAATGGTTTTCTAGGTTAACACTAATTCCATTCATGAATCCGTGTAAAGGGTGATGCGCCATCGCCATACAAAGACTAACTTTTAGATTCGGCTTAGTCAGCTTATCGTTAATAAAATTAAGGCCTAGCAGTGTGGCGAAAAGCGCCAAGGATGTAACAATTGGCTCTATCTCTACTATACCGTTCAATGGAAAATTACTATCGATTAGCCAAAAAATAGAAGCTATTAGAGCGATTAAATTTGCAAATATAGCTAGAGCGAATTTAGTGTTTTCGCTTAGAAAATTAAGGTATCGATTCATATTTCCCTTGAAACATAACAGTGAATTAGCTGCTTTCAACATTAGACTTATTTTTCATATCAATGAATACAGCTGTTATTGCAAATATTATAGCGATGCCAAAACCAAACACTCCAATATTTATACCAGCAACTAGTTTTTCTGTTCCATTAGAAAGAACCATCGAGCCGCCATAACTCTCTCGAGAATAGTAAGCAATCATAAAACCTAGGGTTATAAACATAGTTAGAATGCTTGCCGATAATATTTCTTTTTTAACCCAAATGAGCCAGATACTAAAAATTCCGATTAAACAGTTGGTAGCCAATTGCCATACTTCATGCAATTTAGCATGTGCTCCCCATTCAGGATTAAAAACGTGTGTATCACTAATTTCAAAGAAAGGAACAACAAGAGCATAAAAAATCACTCCAACACTTACTAGTATTTTTTCTATCATTATTTAAATCCTTTTAATAATATTAATTAAGAAGCTAACGCCGCAATAAGCGGTGGAATTTAAGTACCTTTTTTGCCGTAAAATGTAGCGAAGCGAAATGGCAAAAGAGCTACTTAAAGGCCATCCGTTTGATTGCTTTGTTAGGCTTTTCTTCCTTTAGCATATATTTTATGAAATATGGTTGCACCAATAATTCCATGAATGCCATAGGTTACTAATTCTTCGATGAGTGTAACCCAGCCCCATATGGTTCTACTTCCACCAACAAAGGTAGACCTATAAGTGCCGTAGTAGTTTTCTCCAGCAGAATAACCTTCGTAATTAGTAATGCCAAAATTTAAAGCACATAAAATTAAAGCTGGAATAACGAAACCTACCACTGCAACATTTATAGTTGTATTTAACTTAAAGTGTTTAAGCACAAAGTAAATTGGAAGACCGATAAATAAGATTAAAATTGTGGAAACCAATAATACAGATGCTAGATAAAGCCAAATTCCGCTTGGAGTGCCGATAAATCCGTGCCCCAAGACTAAACCTTCGACTGAGGTAAAAAAATACCCCAAAGGTAGCTGAATTAAGGTTGCCAATAATATTGCACAAATGGTTGTTTTCATGATGCCTAACGCCGCAAACACGGGCGCACGAAGTGCGTCCGAGCGAAGCGGCAGTGATTTGCTTTGTTATGCATTTTTTAGTGCCACCCAAATAGCAAAAGATATAGCACCTATGAGTATTACAATGAGAGCAGGCTTTGAGCTTTTAGGAGGCCCTGTATACTTACTTTGCCGTGTTAAAGCATCCGACTGGGCAATCAGATCACCTAGTTCCTTTTTATATGCGTCAATATCGTGACCTATAAAACCTTCTTCTAATGGCCTACCCGACACTTCAGATATCTTGTAGCTGATTGTTAGCCATTCTTCTCGTATCTCTATTGGAAGCATATTTGCTGTATCAATACGACTTTTTTCTAGTTCAGCCTCGTTCATGTTTGATTTCCATATTTGTATGCATAACGCCTAAATAATGGGCCGGAGTGCAGCGACGGTCCAGCCAGCTTTGCTGGCGATCATTAATTTTCTTGTTAGCACTTGAGGTTACCTATTTCTATCACGGTAACTTTAGCAAGCCGAAAGCTCCCACGAACCCAATAGCCTTTAGTACCAACAGTTATTCTTTCTGCATGGTAGGGACGAAATTTTTCATTTACCACCCACATATTCGCCTTACCCTTAGGCGCCATTATGCCGGGAGTTAAATCAGTAACTATATTTCCAGAGTTATCTAAAATCTCTGGCCAAATCATATAAACATCAGAACTTCCAGAATCTTCTTCATAAAGAAAATCTACGCGCATCCCTTGACCCGGCTTAGACTCTTTCAATTCCTCGCAAGGGTCGAGTTCGTACTCAACAACAAAGTCGGGATCTCTATTCAGGCGATCTTGATACGGTGTATGAATATTCATAATTTAAGAGTGCTAACGCTTTTGTTGTGGGGCGGTGAAACGTAGCGAGGAACGAGTGAAGTGTAACCGTCCCAGCACCGAAGGTGCGAACACCAACTGATTGTTATACGCTCTTTCTAGCAAGTTCATCATTCCATTTGCTAAGTCGTTTCTTTGCATAATCTTCTATATCTGAATCGCCGCAATCAGCAAGTTTCTGCAAAGCAGCTTGTGACTGGTTAGTACCAATATCCGCCAACGCCCAAGTACACTTTCTAGATAGCCCCAAAGAATTGTCATATTCTAAATAAGATAACTTCTTAGTAGCCACACTTAAAAGAACAGGAACAGCACTTTCTGGTTTTAACAGTTGTATGTATCTAGCAATATTTTCGTGGCTTGTATGCCAGTCTTCCCCAAGTAGATTAATCAGTAGCTTAATATAATGTGGATCATTCACAGGTTTATCATAAAGAGCTACTTCTACGGCTTCACTATTTTTATCCTTAAAAGCTAACTCTAATTTCATAATCATTCTCAAAGCGTATAACGTTTGGTTAAGGGGCGGGCTTTAGCCCGTCCCAGTGAGCGAAGTGAACGGCTTGAACCAGTTGTTAGGCTTTAATAGGATGGCTTTGAATTTTCCCTTTCTCTCCATAACTAGATTCCCATTCCACTTCAACCCCGAGTCTTTTGGATAGTTCGCCAGAGAACTCTTTGACGTCATTTGATATTCGATTTCTTGTTTCTTTGTTTTCTGGTAGTTCGTATTTAAGACTGTCCCATTTTATTTCTACAATTAAACATTTCTCATCTTTTGAAATGGCAGTTCCCGGCCTCAATTTATTTGTGTATATGCCAAATTCTGAAGGTAGTTTCTCGATTACATGGAGCAGTGCTTTGAATTCAACGACTGATCCATCCAG
>JBNMOT010000016.1:0-33736 GCA_051275515.1 Oleispira sp.
CTGAGAATCACCACGCCAGTAAGCACCGGATACACGCATTAATTTGAAAATGCGCATGCTCTTTGTACTAGGAACGTGTGGGCCACGACACATGTCGACGTATTCTTCGTGATGATACAAACCAACGGCTGTTTCACCTTTAATAATCAGATCATCGATCAACTCAACTTTATAATCTTCTTCGCGATCAACAAAAACTCGACGCGCATCTTTAATAGGCGTCATTTCTTTCTTAACGAGGTAATCTTTTTTAACCAGTTCTTTCATGCGTTTTTCAATCGCAGTTAAGTCTTCTGGAGTGAAAGGACGCTCATAATCGATGTCGTAATAATAACCATCATCAATCACAGGACCGATGGCCATTTTAGCCGTTGGATAAAGCTGCTTAACCGCATGACCAATCAAGTGTGCAAAAGAGTGACGAATGACTTCAATCCCTTCTGCATCACGACCGGTGATCAATGAAATATCGGCATCATGCTCAATCAATTCGCAAGCATCAACCAGCTCACCATTAATACGACCGCACACCGTCGCCTTGGCAAGACCCGGACCAATATCTTCGGCCACTTGCATCAGTGTTACGGCTTGGTCAAACTCGCGCTTGGAACCATCAGGGAGTGTAATAACAGGCATCAAAACTATCCTTTCACAGTGGTGACCCCTACCAAAGGTCACATGACGTACAAAAACAGCCACTTCTACTTACGAAGCCGCCGTACTTAAAAAATTAGACGATGGAGATTACAGCGCAGGTCAGCCTGTGTAAAGAGCGGATCAAGCTATACACAACCCTAAGTACTTAATTCTCTTAACTTTCTTAACTTTCTTACGATATTTTTCACGCATCTAAACTAACCCGATACCGCAAGGATTTTTTGAAAGCGAAGCGGTGTAATGCCTAACCATTGTTTGAACGCTCGAGAAAAAGCGCTTTGTTCGGAATAACCCAACATTAAGGCTATTTCAGACAAGGTTAAACGCCCTTCCTTTAAATATTGCTGTGCTAATTGCTGACGTGTTTTTTGCAATAGTGATTTAAAAACCAAATCACGCGTTTCCAATCGACGATGAAAGGTGCGCGATGACATTTTCATATAACGAGCCACTTCTTCTATGGTCGGCTTGCCCTCTTGCATCGCACGCAGCAGATATTGATAAAACTGTTGTTCAAAGTGGTCACCATTAGGCAGGACATCTAATAGTGCGTCAGCTTGATGATCCAGTAGCGCTCTTAATGCAGGGTCCGCTTTCTTAACTTTTAACGTCAGCATTGAAGCAGGAAAAGAAATATAGGTATTCTTACAAGCAAACTCAACGCCACAGCCCAGCATCTTATAATAGGGTTCAACATCGTCCGGCTTGGCATGCACAAAACCGACTTGAGCTGGCCTTAAGGTTTCATCTGCCACCAGCATTCTGATATAACTGGCCATGCTAGAAATTAAGGTTTCATCAGACTCCCGCGTCGAATAGCCATAATCAAAAGGCCATGAAAAAATAAGCAAATCACCTTCCGCACGAACAAAGGCTTCATTGCCTTCATACAAAAGGCGTTGAAAACGCTCAAAGCGCTGCAAGGCTTCGGCTAAATAATCACAGGACAGACTCAAATACCCAAGAACACCACAATGACTGGGCTGTATGTAAGCGCCCACTTCTAAACCGATATAGGGCTTATTATATAGCTTGGCAATCACCGCTAATGCATGCCACCAATCAGTAAAGGGAATTCGTGAGTTGGCATTATATTGAGATAGCTGCTGTCGCAGAGCATCGATTTCAGCAAGCTCTTTTGTAAGCATAGGCTCGCTGAATGGATTCGCATCTAAATAGCTCAAGAGTAAGTTGGCTAAATCACCCGCCACATTAAAATTTATTAACATATGCCATTTTCAAACCAAATAAAGATTTAACATTAAAGATTTCACTATTGCTGCATTGGCAGTGAATGTCAAAAATTAAAGCCGTAATGTCAATAATTCTGGCTAAAACTCCCACATAATTACCTCAGTCAAAAAGCTTAAGAAAGAAATAGTCAAAATATAACGATAAAAGCTCATCAAGAGCTGGAGAGATTAATGGAAGATTTAGTGCGCGCAATTGGCTTTATCCTAGCCGCCGGCGTCGTTTTTATGACGATGATGGTTTTTGAAGCTTGGTATTTACACCGTAAGACCGGCAAGACCAATTATCACTTTGGCGAAACTCTGGCCAATCTAACAACGGGCGCTTCTTATAAGATTGTTGATGGTATTGCGATTGCCCTCTTTATTACTGCTTTTTCCGACATAATAAATCCCTATGGATTGGAGTGGAATCCAGAACCCTCCCTTTGGGCATTTGCTATCTTGTTTGTCCTTGCCGATCTTTGTATGTACTTCAACCACTTCGCCATGCACAAGATTCGCTGGTTTTGGGCAACACACGTTACCCACCACTCATCACAGCATATGAACTTGTCGACCGCGCTGCGCCAAAATTTTCTAAACGCACTCAACGGCAACTGGTTATTAATGTGGATTCCACTGTCATTAATCGGCTTTGATAAAGACTGGATTTTAATCGCGATTGAAACCAATCTGCTTTATCAATTCTTCTGCCATACCGAAACCGTTGGCCGCTTAGGCTGGATTGAAAAAGTATTCAATACCCCTTCTCATCACAGAGTTCATCACGGCAGTAATCCTGCACAGATTGATCGTAATTTCGGTGGTGTATTTATTATTTGGGATCGACTATTTGGTACCTTCCGAGACGAGCGAGAAGCAGGTGTTATTAAATACGGCGTAACACGCATGCCAGCCAAACCCCTGAATCCTTTTTACATTCAGGTTTATGAACTGGCATCGATCTTTAAAGATTTATGGAAGTACAAAGATTTAAGGATTTTATACAAGCACCCAGAATGGGTAACTGAGAAATACGAAAAGCCGTCAAAGTAATTATGGAAGAATAATTATTTAAAGACACATCAATACCATTTCTTTAACCAACACCCATTAAAAAGGCCACACTACAGCAGTAGCGTGGCCTTTTTATTGTCTCTAAAATAATGCGTGAATCATCAACGCATCATTGGAGGCATGCCACCGGGAGGCATTCCGCCACCCCCACCTGTCATGCCACCCATCGCGCGCATCATTTTCTTCATGCCGCCTTTGGCTGTCATCTTCTTCATCATCTTTTGCATTTGCTTATGCTGCTTCAGCAAACGGTTAATATCTTGAATCTGAGTACCCGAGCCGCGCGCAATACGCTTCTTACGCGAACCGTTAATTTTATCGGGGGAATGACGTTCTAACGGCGTCATTGAGCAAATAATAGAATCCATCTGCTTAAACTGACCTTCAGCCGCATCCGTTTGCTTGGCCATGTTACCCATGCCACTCATACCCGGAAGCTTGTCTAACATAGAGGTAATACCGCCCATGTTATTCATCTGGCGTAACTGATCACGGAAATCTTCTAAATCAAAACCTTTACCGGCTTTTAACTTCTGCGTGAGCTTATCGGCTTTTTTCTTATCGATTTTGCGCTCGGCATCTTCGACAAGGGTCATGATATCGCCCAAGTCTAAAATACGAGACGCGACACGATCTGGGTGGAAAGGCTCTAACGCCTCTGTTTTCTCACCCATACCCATGAATTTAATCGGCTTGCCCGTCACATGACGAACAGAAAGTGCAGCACCACCACGGGCATCACCATCAGCCTTGGTTAGAATCACACCGGTAAGCGGTAATGTATCGTTAAAGGCTTTGGCCGTATTGGCCGCATCTTGCCCTGTCATCGCATCAACGATAAACAAAGTTTCTTGCGGAGAGATAGCAGCGTGCAAATCTTTAATCTCGCCCATCATCTCTTCGTCAATCGCCAAACGACCAGCAGTATCGACAATCAGTACATCAGCGAATTGTGTCTTCGCAGCTTGAATGGCCGCTTTTGCGATATCAATCGGCTTCTGACTTACGTCAGATGGGAAGAATAACGAACCGACCTCTGTCGATAAGGTTTCAAGCTGCTTGATCGCGGCCGGACGATAAACGTCGACCGATACCATCATAACTTTTTTCTTATCGCGCTCTTTTAAGAAGCGAGCCAGTTTTGCAGCGGTGGTGGTTTTACCCGCACCCTGCAAACCCGCCATCATGATAATTGCAGGCGGCTGTACGGCTAGGTTTAGACCTTCATTAGCCTCACCCATCATGTCGCGCAATTCATCATTTACAATTTTTAGAAATGCCTGGCCTGGATTTAGGCTGGTCATTACTTCAGAACCAATAGCACGCTCTTTTACACGGTCGGAAAATGCTTTTACCGCCGGTAACGCAACATCGGCTTCCAATAACGCCATACGCACTTCGCGCATCGTGTCTTTAATATTCTCTTCGGTCAGCTTGGCCTGGCCAGTAATGCTCTTTAAAGCACCACCTAGGCGGTCTGTTAAACTATCAAACATGGGCTATGTCAATCACAACGAAATTAAGTCATCGATTGTACAAATATCGGCTCAACATTGCTAGCCGAGCTTGGCCTTATCCCTTGGTTGTGAGAAACTTTTATCCTAATAAACACCTTCTCACCATATTCAAAGGAATAATCAGGCATGAGCGGAACCTTTAGCGCAGCCTTTTTTGCTTACCCCGCAGCACTTTTATATTTATTCGCGGCTTTTCGTCAATGGCAAACATTAAGCAATAAGAAAGAAGCAAATAAGGCACTCGTTCTTATTTTGGGGGCAATCGCAGGCGTTCTCCACCTATTATTATTGGCAGGTTCATTTGTTGAATACGGAGGCTTTAACTTTGGCTTTTTTAACGTAGGCATTTTAATTTCTCTCGTTATCAGCCTATTAGTCATCGTCAGCAGCACCAGCAAACCATTAGAAAACTTATTGATTGGGGTCTTCCCCATGGCCGCCTTAATTATATTAATTGATACGGTTACTCTTAATTCAGACAATGTATCGCAGTTAACGGGGGGCTTAGGCTGGCATATCATTTTATCGCTTCTAGCCTACAGCATACTGGTGATCGCTTCGATTCAAGCAATTCTCCTATATCTTCAAAATAAACAACTTAAAAGTCACAATACTTCGGGCCTTATTAAGGCGCTACCGCCCCTGCAAACCATGGACGCGTTGCTATTTGAGATGATCTGGGTAGGCATGGTGCTATTAACCGCCGCCTTTATCATTGGCTGGCCTTACATTGTTGACATTAAAGGGCAGCAATTACTGCATAAAACTGCCTTGAGTATTATGTCTTGGTTAGTCTATGCCACCTTACTGTTTGGGCGCTTTCAGTTTGGCTGGAGAGGTATTACCGCAAGCCGCTGGACCTTAGTCGGTACAAGTTTCTTAATATTGGCTTATTTCGGCTCTAAATTTGTATTGGAATTAGTACTCTGAGCCAAATTTTTGTTATCCTTGCGCTTTTAAAATAACGCAAGGAACTCGTCTTGAATGACGTCCCTCTCAGTATTCTTTTCGGCATACTGTTTTTACTCATTATACTCTCTGGGTTTTTCTCCAGTTCTGAAACGGGCATGATGTCTCTCAACCGTTACCGGTTGCGTCACATGGCGAAGAATAAGCACAAGGGAGCCATGCGCGCATCCAAGCTTTTAGAAAAGCCAGATCGCTTAATTGGCACTATTTTAACGGGCAACAACCTTGTTAACTTTGCGGCCGCCGCTCTCGCAACCATTATTAGCCAGCGCTTATGGCCTGACAACCCTGACTTAGCCGTTTTCGTAAACACTATTTTATTTACCCTCGTCGTACTGATTTTTGCTGAACTGACCCCGAAAACATTGGCCGCCATTCATCCTGAGAGGGTCGCATTTCCGGCGGCTCGCGTTTTGGTGGGTATTCAATGGGTATTAACCCCGTTTGTTTGGTTTGTGAATACCATTGCCAACGCACTGCTTAAATTGGTTAAGGTTGATACTAATGCGACCCCAGATAACTTAAGCACTGAAGAATTACGCACCGTTGTTCATGAAGCAGGCACCATGATTCCTAAGCGACACCAGCGAATGCTGATCAGTATTCTTGATTTAGAGAAAATGGCCGTAAACGACATTATGGTGCCGCGCAATGAAATCATTGCCATTGATTTAGAAGATAACCTTGAGGATATAATTGAACAATTGCGCACAACTCAGCATACCCGTCTGCCGGTTTATCGTGATGATATCAATGCCGTTGTCGGTTTATTACACACTCGTAACGCAAGCCGTTTTTTAACCAATCCAGATTTTAACAAAAACGACATTCTGCAAGAGTGTCGTGACCCTTATTTCATTCCAGAAAGCACTCCGCTGCACACACAACTGTTTAACTTCCAAAAGCAACAACGCCGAATTGCCTTAGTCGTTGATGAATATGGTGATGTGCAAGGTATCTGTACGCTTGAAGATATATTGGAAGAAATCGTAGGTGAATTCACTACCGATACCGCCGCACTTGAAAACCCAGATTTCAAACGTTTAAATGATGGCAGTACTTTGGTGGATGGCACGGCTTATATTCGTGATATCAACAAAGCACTGGGTTGGGATTTTAATACCGACGGTCCAAAAACATTCAATGGTCTGATTGTAGAATACCTTGAAACGATTCCTGATGGCCCTGCTTGCTTAACACTTGAAGGCAAGCGCATTGAGATCCTAAAAGTTGAAGACAATATGGTGAAACTCTCTAGGGTGTTTGGTAAGTAAATACCCTGATGACGGTGTTCGTTTTAATATACGGCGCCGTTTTAACATAAGCCCAATAAAGTGCTACAATCGCCGCCATTATTTTATCCACGAATTAAGCCTGTTACAACATGACTGATCAAGCATCCCCAAGCCGCAAGATACTCGTAACCAGCGCACTTCCCTACGCCAATGGCTCTATCCACCTTGGCCACCTATTGGAATACATCCAAACTGATATCTGGGTACGCTTCCAAAAGGCACGCGGACACCAATGTACCTATGTTTGTGCCGATGATGCACACGGTACCGCCATCATGTTACGCGCGGAAAAAGAAGGTTTAACGTCAGAGCAGCAAATCGCCAACGTTAAAGCTGAGCACGAAGCCGATTTTGCCGGCTTTCAAGTGAACTTCGATAATTTTCACACGACTCACTCAGAAGAAAACCGCAAACTTAGCGAAGAAATCTACAAAGTGTGTCGCGATAAAGGCCACATAGCCGTTCGCAAAATCAAACAGCTTTTTGACCCGGTAAAAGAATTATTCCTAGCCGACCGTTACGTTAAAGGCCAATGCCCAAAATGTCATGCACAAGACCAGTATGGGGACAACTGCGAAAGCTGTGGTGCAACCTATACACCGGCTGAATTGATCAAACCTTTCTCAACCATCTCGGGCGCCACCCCCGTTGAAAAAGAATCAGAACATTACTTCTTCAAGTTGCCTGACTTCCAAGAGTTCCTACAAGACTGGACTCGCTCAGGTACCCTACAAGAAGAAGTCGCCAACAAGCTCGCCGAGTGGCTAGAATCTGGCTTAAAAGAATGGGACATCAGCCGCGATGCGCCTTACTTTGGTTTTGAAATCCCAGATGCCCCCGGCAAATACTTCTACGTATGGCTAGACGCCCCCATTGGCTACATGGCCAGCTTTAAAAACTTTTGCGATAGCGAAGAAGGCAAAGCGCGCGGTTTAGACTTCGATGAATACTGGAAGCCTGGTCCAAATGGAGAGAATGAGACTGAGGTCTATCACTTCATCGGTAAAGACATCATTAACTTCCATGCCCTATTCTGGCCTGCGATGCTAACCGCTGCCGATTACCGTACACCCACCGCGGTCAACGCTCACGGTTTCGTCACGGTTAATGGCGAAAAAATGTCAAAGTCTCGTGGCACCTTTATTAAAGGCCGCACCTTCTTAAACCATTTAGATCCTACTTATTTGCGCTACTACTTTGCCGCTAAACTGAGCAACAAGGTAGACGACTTCGATCTAAACCTTGAAGACTTTGTACAACGCGTCAATAGCGACTTAGTCAACAAGCTGGTTAACATTGCTAGCCGTACCGGAAACTTTGTTTTCAAAGCGGGCGCTAAATTAAGCAGTACTTGTGTAGAGCAAGAAATGGTTCAGCACTTCATCGACCAAGGTGATGTGATTGCTGAAATGTACGAAAACCGTGAATTCAGTAAAGCCATGAAAGAAATCATGACCCTTGCCGATCGCGCGAACGAATACATTCAAGACAAAGCCCCCTGGGCCATGAACAAAGAAGAAGGCCGCGAGCAAGAAGTTATCGAAGTGTGCTCGGTAGCCCTTAACGTATTCCGTCAGCTCATTACCTACCTAGCACCAGTATTGCCTGACATTGCAGAAAAGACACAAGCCTTTTTAAACCTAGACTCTTTAGACTGGGATGCTCGCACCCATATTTTATTGGATCACGAGATCAACAAGTTTAAGCCCATGCTAGGTCGCGCTGAATTAAAAAGCATTAAAGCCATCTTAGAAGAAACCAAAGACGACCTGCGCAAAGAAGCAATTCTTAATGGCGAAATCTCTGCATTAGATGCCGCTGCGGAAGATGCAGCACCTGAAGAGAAAAAGCTCAGCGCGAAAGAACGCAAGAAGATTGAAAAAGAACGCCGTGCAGCGGAGAAATTAGCCAATGCCCCTAAGTTACGCGAAGACGGCAACGAAGTGATCGCCGACGAAATTCAATTTGAAGATTTCGCTAAAGTTGATCTACGCATCGCAAAAATCATAAAAGCCGACCACGTAGAGGGCGCTGATAAATTATTACAGCTCACCTTAGACATCGGCGATGGCGAGACTCGTAACGTATTTTCAGGCATCAAGGCCGCGTATCAGCCAGAAGATCTTGAAGGTAAATTAACCATCGTAGTGGCTAACTTAGCCCCCCGTAAAATGAAATTTGGCATGTCGGAAGGCATGGTACTCGCAGCAGGCCCTGGTGGCAGCGACTTGTGGATATTAGAACCCCACGACGGTGCACAACCTGGCATGCGCGTACTTTAATAGCGACTCATCATAGCGACCTATTTTTAGAGAGACTAGAAACACATGAGCACAGAAAACGTTATCGCTCCGGATTATTTAAAAGACGCAGTATCTTTAATGTCTGAAGACGGCAATATTGCTACTTCAAATGTTTGGTATCACGGCACCGCGTCTAGCTTAGTAAAAGGCATTAAGAACAAGGGCCTTCAGGGCGGTGGCGATACCGCTTGGACTAAGCGTACTCAAGGTACTTTGCAGACCATTGGCAATCGTACTTTTGAAAGCAAAGATCCCGTTTTTTTAACTCAAAGTAAAGAACTCGCGTATTTTTGGGCGCAGCAACGTGCCCATTTACGCAACGTGTATTTCCAAAAAAATGAAACACCTGCCGTCATTAAAATCACTTTAAATGAAGATGATAACGCCAAGGTCAATCCTGACGCCGGCGGTGCCGCTCTTATTATGGAACCTAATAATGAGTATGTTACTTATGTGAAAGCCATCTTTGCCGCGAATGGCCAAGATTTAGACGACTTCGACCCGACTAAAGCTGATCGCATGATTTACCTCAACCGCTTAGGCTTAGCGTATACCAACGATTTCATTTCAGGTAAATTCATCGAAAGCGTTGCCGAGAACGCTTAATTTTTATCGGCATTACCTCTCATTAAAGAGCAATGATCATTGCTCCACACCGAGCTGATAAAACCAGTCGTAGCAATTATGCTAGACTGGTTTTTTTGTACCTAGGTTTTAGCCTTTATGACATTCATTCGCCTTGCCCTTATAATTTTCAGTCTCATTTTATCGCTCACCAGCAACGCTGAAACCAGTATTTGGCAAGTGAGCAATGGCAAAAATACTGTCTATCTTGGCGGCACGTTTCATATGCTTAAACCCAGTGACTACCCACTACCAAAAGAGTTTTTAGCGATTTATGACAAAGTAGAATGGCTGGTTTTTGAAACGGATATTTCACAGCTAGAGACCGATAAATTTCAGCAGAAATTCATTAAAGCGATGACGCTTGCTAACGGCCAGATACTGGCCGATCAACTGTCACCAAAAGCCTATGCCGGTTTAATTCGCTATGCCGCCAAAAATGATATTGATACTGGCCCCCTGCAACATTTTAGGCCCCAAATGATCGCTTTAATTATCAGTTTAAAAGAATTGAGAAAGTTTGGTTTAACGGCTGAAGGTGTGGATAATTTCATGGGAGATAAAGCCCTAGCAGATAAAAAGACAATCACAGAACTTGAAAGTATCGACGAACAAATTCACTACATCGCCACCATGGGAGAAGGTAATGAAAGTGCTCTTATACTTCAGACTCTTGACGATATTAAAGATTTCTCGAACGACCTAACAATTATGAAAGACGCCTGGCGTTCAGGCAATAATAAAACCCTATTCGAGACAGGCATTAAACCCATGATGGAAAGCTATCCAACCGTTTATCAAAGCTTGTTGGTTGATCGTAACAACAACTGGCTCCCTAAAATTGAACGCTTAATCGAACAACCAAAAGAGAAATTTATTTTAGTGGGTGCCCTGCATTTAATAGGGGAAGACGGGCTATTACAGCAATTAAAAAATCGTGGATATCAAGTACAACGCTATGTAGGCCGGCCTGAAATTGGCACACAATAACTCTATACAATTTCTGACACGAATATTATGCCTAACCATTGACTCCCTTTACCAACAAACTAACATGTAATAATTATTAAATAATCAGAGACGCAACAATCACTATGAAGTCTATTATCACATTATTCACCGCCTTCTTTTTAATGTTTGCATTGGTTGGCCAAGCTGAAGCGAAACGTTTTGGTGGCGGCGGCTTTGGTAAGACCTTTAAAACATCGCCTTTTGCTTCAAAAAAAGCAACGCCCGCTAAAAAAGATCAGCAGCAGCAACCCGCTGGCCAAAAGAAAAGTGGCCTGATGGGCGGCTTAATGGGTGGTTTGCTTGCCGGTGGAATATTTGCAGCATTATTAGGAAGTGGTGCATTTGAAGATATTCAAGTGATGGACATGATTATCATCGCACTCCTGGCCTTCTTCGCGTTTAAATTTTTTAAAGGCTTTATGAGTTCGAGACAACCAGCACAGCCTCGAATGGCAAGCGACGGTGGCAATCAACACAGTCACCACTTTGAAAGGCCTCGTGATGCAGGCGCTGGCCAAACAAACGTTGGTGAAGAAGAGACAAAGATCCAGTCAACCACCTTCAATCAAGATGAAGTTCCTTTTAATCTGCCTGCAGGCTTTGACCAACAAGGCTTTATTGAAGGTTCTTTAAGCCACTACCGTACCGTTCAAGAATCCTGGAACAAGGGTGAGTTAGACGTTATTAAAGAATATGTTAGCCCAGAACTATTTGCAGCGCTTTCTCAGCAGCGCAATAAATTGACCCAATCGCCAAAAACAGACGTTGTAGATCTAAAGGCTGAAATTGTACGGGCTGACCAAGCAGGTGATTCCGCTGAAATTAGTATTTTATTCCGCGGTATTTGCAAAGATGAACTAGAAAAAACCCAAGAGGGTATCTTTGATATTTGGCATTTACAGCGTGACCTAAATACTGAAAATGCTGACTGGGTTATTGTAGGCATCGAAGCGGAATAAAGAAGACCTTTTCTCAAAAGCCGCTATTGATAGCGGCTTTTTTTGCTTTAGAATAAAGGATAATTTAGTTGATAAAATAAGTCTTAAAATAACGACAATAAGGATTTAACATGACCCCAACAATAGACACTGCAATGACAACGGCTTACTGGTGTGTATTCATCGCCATTTTAATGCCTGTACTTTTTACCGGTCTAGCAAAGTTCACCGGCGGCTTCATGCCCAAAGACAATCATACGCCACGCCCCTTTCTAGATAAACTGTCTGGCTGGCGTCAGCGCTCAAACTGGGTGCAGCAAAATACTTTTGAATCTATTCCAGGGTTTATGGCCGCCGTGATCATTGCTCACCAAATGGGTGGCAATCAAGATAACATCGATATGTTAGCGATCAGCTACATCATTATTCGAATTGTATATGGGATTTTATATATCGCTGACTTCGCACTTTTGAGAACAATTGCTTGGTCATTGGGTGTCGCCTGTATCTTAGGTTTGTTTTTCACTTAATTTTAAGCGTTAAAACTCATTTAACAGACCGCATCCAACTGATTTGAGCAAATAAGATCACGCCGGATGCGGCTGTACCTATAGGGAATAGCGGCAGTAATAAAATACAGTAACACCACACAAGGGACTGGTGCCATAACCCAGTTTGGGCAATCGCTCTTCGGACCAATTGCTGAGCAATCACACACGGAATACCAATTCCAAAGAAAAAGGCTAAAAAACCTAACAGAAAGTCAGAAGCACTTGCATTAGGGACCGTCGAATTAAAAATACCCAACATTACCCCGGTAAACAATGCGATGAATACGCCCAAAATAGTCATGACGTTCACCGCTACTCGAGCCGCATTTATTTTCGCAGCTAAGCCCTCACTGACTTGTAATTGATTTTCAGACACTTCATTTTTTTGCATAACAAACCCAATCTAATGTGACTGCTAATATGATAAACAGGCATACTATAACAGATATAAAATCAGCACATAAAAAAAGGGAGATAAGTTAAACTCATCTCCCTTTTTTATTAAGCGCTATTAATACGCACTATTCATAAGCATAAATAACTGCCTATATAAACTGCCTGTATTAAAGAGAAGCCGCTAATTCACTCGCCAACTTAATACAACGTTTTGCATCCAACTCACCAGCAAACTCAGCTCCGCCAACCAGGTGCAGATTGAATGTTTTACCCATGTCAGCATTAAGCTCAGTATGCAGTTTGTTCACCGATACCTGACCCGCACACAATACAACATGATCGACGTCTAAAATACGTGTCTCAATCGTCTGCTTATCATCTTTACCCGTCGTAATAGTGATATGCAAACCTTCATCATCAACCTTATCGTAAGAAACACCGCCAATGGTATCAACACCCTTCATCTTAACAACGGCGCGATGAACCCAACCAGACGTTTTATTCAACCCCTTACCAAAGCTCGTCGTCTTGCGCTGCAGCATATACACTTTGCGCGGAGACTCTTCAATATCCATTGGCTTCAAGCCGCCACGGTTTTCGTTGGTGCCATCAACACCCCACTCTTTCATCCAAAGCTCTTTGTTCAATGTCAAAGAAGGACCTTCATGGGTTAGATATTCACACACGTCATAACCAATGCCGCCTGCGCCCATAATGGCAACGCGCTTACCTAGAGTCATACCTTTATCGAGCACTTGCTGATAGGTCACCACTTTTTCATGATCAACACCTGGCATATTTGGAACGCGAGGCGCAACACCTGAAGAGATAACCACTTCATCAAAGCCGTCGGCTTTTAACTGAGCAGCATTAGCATAAGTATTTAATTTTAAATCGATATTCAATACTTCGATTTGTTTTAGAAAGTAACGAATCGTTTCAGTAAATTCTTCTTTGCCTGGGATCTTGCTGGCGTAATTAAACTGGCCACCAATCACATCGCGACCTTCAAATAACGTTACCTTGTGACCTCGCTGCGCCGCAACGGTTGCACACGCCAAACCAGAGGGACCTGCACCGACAACGGCAATTTTCTTTGCCTTAGAAACAGGGATATAAAGCAGTTTAGTTTCATGACCCGCGCGCGGGTTAACCAAGCAACTAGCACGTTTCATCTGGAAAGTATGATCCAAGCACGCTTGATTGCAGGCGATACACGTATTGATTTCATCTGCACGACCTTCAGCGGCTTTATTAACCCACTCAGAATCGGCTAAGAATGGACGCGCCATAGAAACCATATCGGCCTTGCCCTTAGCAATAATATCTTCCGCAATATCCGGCATATTAATACGGTTAGACGCAACCACCGGAATGCTTAATTCTTTCTTAACACGCCCAGTGATATCAGCAAACGCCGCACGAGGAACCGACGTAACAATTGTTGGAACACGCGATTCGTGCCAACCAATGCCGGTATTAATAATATTAATGCCCGCTTTTTCTAATTCTTTTGCCAATTCAATAACTTCTAAAATATCAGACGCGTCATCGACTAAATCCAGCATCGACATGCGGAACATCAATATAAAGTCCGTACCAACTTCTTCGCGGATCTGACGCACCACCTCTATGGGAAAACGCATGCGGTTCTCGTAAGAACCACCCCACTCGTCAGTACGTTTATTGGTGCGTTTATTGAGCATCTGAGTAATGAAGTAACCTTCACTGCCCATAATTTCAATGCCATCGTAATTCGCTTTCTTGGCTAACTTAGCGCAGCGAACGTAGTCAGCAATCGTCTTAGTAATTTGCTTAGCGCTCAGCTCTTTAGGCTTAAACGGCGTAATCGGCGACTTAATGGCAGAAGGTGCAACGTTCAATGGTGTATAGCCATAACGCCCAGCGTGAAGAACCTGCAGTAAAATTTTACCGTCTTCTGCATGAACGGCCTTAGTCACTTTTTTATGAAAGTGAACCTGCCAGCTATGCATCAATTTAGAACCAAACGGTAATAGATCACCCGCACGGTTGGGAGAGAAACCCCCTGTTACTAACAAACCACAACCTCCCCGAGCACGCTCAGCAAAATACGCGGCCATTTCATCAAAATGCCAAGGACGATCTTCTAAGCCAACGTGCATAGAACCCATAATGACGCGGTTTTTGAGGGTAGTGAAGCCAAGATCTAATGGCTCCATTAAATGTGGATAATGTGGATTTTGAGCTTGAGTCATTACGCTAACCTTTTGGATCGATGTTAAATACGGTTGGATCGCTCTAATATAGTCAGAATATAAACCTTAGAGTGTCTAAAATTGGGAGCTTTAATTTATTCAACCAATATAGGGGGGAAGACGGCGTAGGTAAATGACTTTTCATCGCAATTCAGTGTCTTTTTATAACATCTAGCATAATAGATATTAAATTATCGAGTAATGCCTATAAAACTCAGTCGAACGATATAAAAGTGACATGTTCCAAGTATTACTTTAATGCTTAATATTAAAAGATGCACATTATAAAAAAGCTAAAAGCCTCATGGCTGCTAGGATTATTAATGATCATCACTCAGACATAGTGTGTTAATCCGATTGAGGTGTCTTAGCCCTAATTCTACGACTAAAGCTATCAACGGCAATATTCAATAAAGCAGAAATCACAATTAAGAAAAGCGCTCGGTCGTATCGAATATCCTCAAAGGCCGAGTCAATATAAAAACCCAAGGTAGTAATCCCTAGAATTCCTAAGATAGCACTTTCGCGAATAATCACTTCCCAGCGATACAGCAATAAACTTAAAAAGTGCGGATATATTCTGGGGGTCACGTCATAAAAATAGTGGTTAATCCCTTTTCCAGTATCGGCTCTGTATTGAATCTGCTCACTATGGCGCATCAATAAATAGCTGATCAGACCTGCGTTATGCAAAGCCAAGGCCAGTACGGCTGGAATACCTGAAGGGCCAAGAATCAATAGAAACACAAAGGCAAAAATAATTTCAGGGATCGAACGTAAAACCAATAAGGCCGCTCTACCGAATCCCAGCACAAAAGAAAATGGTTTTGGAAAAAAGGCCTTACTGGCCCAAGGGTAAAACACTAAGACAAGAAGCCCAGTGAGTACTAATGCCAACTGAGATAATAACAAGGTTTCCCATACTGCCGGTAAGGCAACATCAAAGAACTGGTGCTGATACCAGGCAATAGCCGCCACCCAATCACCACTAAGCAGTGCTTTTGGCCAAATATCGTGGGTCAAAAACTGCACTAATGAACTGCCATAAACAGTGGGTGTATCGGGTAATGCTATAAAAGCCAATATAAGATAGATCGGAATTAATGCATAAGCGGGGATGATTTTAGTAAAAAACCACCAACGAATCGTCGCGATTAAAATAAAAAATGAAAATAACAAACCAGCCGCTTCATCGTATTGCCCTTGCTTAAAAGCTGTTTCTAAATAGAAACCTAAAGTAGGTAAACCAATAAACCCTAAAATAGTACTCGAACGCAATGCGCACTCAAACCGGTAACGGGTATAACTCATCATCTGCGGCCAAGCTTGTGGCAACCAGGTATAAAAATATTGGCTAAAGCGATCCGTTTTAGTCGACAGCGCTGAATGAGGCACGGTACTTTGTTGCTCTATGATTTCAGCAAACATCTTGGCGAATATACCGGTAAAAGGCACCAGTATCGCTAGAACCCCTGTCGTGGCTGATAAGCCATAGATCTGCATAAAGATGAGACCCCAAAACACTTCATGCACGGCTCTTATCGACGCTGAAAAAATACGCACGCTTCGAGAGTGAAAAACGAGGGCTAATAACAATCCTAAAAAGGTGGCACCTGATACCGCAATTAATGCGAAGGCGACGGTGATCATTAAACTATCAGTGAGTATTGATAATTCAGGAAAGCTCGGCTGAATAATTCCCTGACCCATGCGCGCCAGTTCATCCCAAGGCTCGACCTGATAAATAACTAGATCAGCAAACGGAAGACACAGCAGTGCAACAATTAAAAAAGCGAGGGATAAATTACGCGAACTATTCATACAAAGAGTCGAGCAAGCCCGCTTGATATTTATTATTAATCAATTCTTTTGCGGGGGAATCAAACACAATCCGCCCTGCCTTGAGACCGATAATACGATCAAAATTTGATAAAGCTTGCTGGCGATTGTGTAGCGCAAGAATGACCGTTTTATGTCGACTCAAAATCAATTCTACAATCTGCTGGGCTTGAACAGGGTCTAAGCTAGAGACAGGTTCATCACCCAAAAAGTTTTCTTGCTGGCGAAATAGCGCACGGCCAATACCGATACGCTGACGCTGGCCACCGGAAAGTTGGCTAACCTTTTTAAATAAATGTTGCAGAGGATCCAGTCCTAGCAAAACACTCAATTCGCTAATCGCTTGAGTGGGCTTCGCTAAAGGCTTAATTAAATTAGCCAAGTTATACAGCGCATTATGCTGATCCAGCTGCCCCATATACATATTATGATAACCCGATAGCGATTCGACTAAACCATGCTCTTGCGGACACCAAGCGACTTGATCAGCGCATTGTTGATGCAGTGCATTGAGTAAACTGGTTTTACCCCCCCCTGATGGCCCTAATAGAGCCACCTTCTCTCCACTATTAATATTCAGAGTAATGTCGTTTAAGCGATCATCGAGTTGGTAGTGGTCGAGTCTAAACATGCCTAATGTAAACCTTAACAATAATGACTAGTCTATTAAACCGATAGCACGAGCGGTATTTTCTATCGGTGCGTAATCAGCATTACTGGCAGGAATGAATGACTGACGAGGGAAACTTGCCAATAAATCAGGGTCTTTCATTTCAAGTAAGGTTTTAGTCACAAGCTTTTTAAAGTCAGCACCAAAACGTTGGTTTACGTCGTTACGAATTGTCCATTGATAGTCAGGATACGTGGGTGTTGTCCAGATAACCGATACTTTATTAGTATCAACTTTTCCAGAGGCCAACTCTTCTTCCCAAACTTTATAGTTCACAGCACCGATTTGATAAGCACCCGATTGAACTTGAGCGATGGTGCGACTGTGGTCGCCAGAGAAACCGATACGAGAGAAAGTATCACTTGGAGCGGCTTTAAATGCTTCACGTAAATAAAACTCAGGCATTAAACGCCCAGAGGTAGAACCCTTAGAACCAAAGGTAAACGTCATGTCTTTTGTATTGAATGCTTTAAAGGCATCGGAAAGATCAGCATTCGGCTTTAGGCCAGTAGAATGGTGAGCAATGATGTAGCTTTTAAACGATTGATCTTCAAAGCCTTGAGCAATCGCTTCTGAACCCGATACCAATGCACGCGCTCTCACACCCGAAAGGCCACCAAACCAAGCAAGCTGCACCTGGTTATTACGAAAAGCAGTCACCGCTGCGGCGTAAGATTTAACCGGAATGTATTTAACATTGACATTTAGTTGCTTCGATAAATAGTCGGCCACTTTATTAAAGCGCTGCTGCAAGCGTGACTCATCTGCATCCGGGATCGCTGTAAAAACGAACGTTGGCTTTTCTTCAGGTATTGTTTCTGCTTGCACATTAGCGGCGAGCAAGGCGCCCATCAATAAACAGAATGCTGTTGCAATAAGGGTTACTTGTTTTTTCATTTTCATTTCCAAACGTTTGAGTTTATAACTGTCGTTTTTTTAAAACTAAAATCCATACTTAAACTGAATTAAGTTGGTTAAATCTGATTTAACCTAAATTAACCTAAGGCCCGTAAATACGCCTCTACTTCTGAGGCATTACCTCGAAATACAATACGATCGTTACGCTGCTCTAATAAATAATCGTATTGTGGGTCATAATATTCATTCAGCAATACTCGAATCCATTCACGGTGCAAACTGTTATCACCCGCTTTATGGGCCTCAAGCGCATTATCCAACATAGTCGCTAATTCTTGATAGCGTACGCCACCCAAGCGCTTACGAATATTGGACATCGACTTTTTGAGCTCTGCAGAAAAAAGCTCAAATGCCGTTAAATCACCGTTATAAGGTTTTCCTTCAAGGCTGATGATTTTTGAATCATCCGCGCTAAATTCTTCCCACTCTGCTAATTTTTGCAAAATATAATTTCTAAAGGAATGCTCAACCCGAGATTCTAAACTCGCTTCCACCACCACCATAGGCGACTCATGCATCGCACTGCGCAGCTTAATGGGTATAGCAGAACGACCAATTAGATGACTCTCGTCTTCTAATAAAATGGGCGTATTAGGGGATTTATGATATCGACGTAAAAAATCAATCGATAGCGTATTTTCAAAATCAATTTGGCTTGGCTGTCCTGCCGCACGCTTACCAAAAGCACTACCCCGGTGATTAGCCAAACCTTCTAAATCAACCGCGTTATCAAACTTCAATAACAAATCGGTTTTCGCCGCGCCCGTCTGGCCGGCAACAATATAGAATTTTTCTTTGCGCTCTGGGTCAACAGCATAATCACAAATACTCTCTAAGCGATCGATTAAAAAACGACGCATCGCCTTATAACCGCCTTTCACTAACGGATAATCAATGCCCGCCTCCGCTAACCAAGCTTGAGTTGTATGTGAACGTAAGCCACCCCGAAAGCAGTATAAATAACCGTGCGGATTTTGCTTAGCAAACTCAAGCCAAAGGGCCATGCGCTCATCTTTAGTATCACCGGATACCAAACGATGCCCCAACTTAATGGCCGCTTCTTGGCCATCTCTTTTATAAGAGGTGCCGACTTTAGCGCGTTCAATATCCGTCATCAAAGGCAAGCTTTTCACAAACGGAAAAGCACCTTTTTTAAACTCAATCGGAGCACGGGTATCAAACATTGGCGTATCGGCTAAAAATAACGCTTCATAGTCATCAGTATCCTGCCTTTTATTGACCGTCATAATTAAACGACCTCAACCAGAACACTATTAGCCGCTTCATTATCATCATTGGTCTCATTAGCCTCATTAGCCAAGAGTTCACCAATCGGCTGCGCATACAAACCAGCGCCTGATAACAGCGCCACTAGCTCTGCTTCGCTTTCTTCTTTAACGGCAATTAACAAACCCCCACTGGTTTGCGGATCGCATAATAAATTGCGCTGCTCTTCACTCATCGGCGCAAGTTTATGCCCGTACGAATCGAAGTTACGGAGCGTTCCACCCGGAACACAGCCCATTTCAAGATAGTCTTTTACCGGCTCTAAAAAGGGAATCGCATCGAAGTTGATCTTAGCTTTTACACCACTGCCTTCGCACATTTCAATTAAATGGCCCATCAGGGCAAAGCCCGTTACATCGGTCATTGCCGTTACGCCAACAATATCGGCTACATCTACACCGATTTTGTTTAGCTGGCACATCACGTCAACGGCTAAGCCTTCGTGCTCTGGCTTTAATTTCTTCTGTTTCTGCGCGGTCGTTAAAATTCCCACACCCAACTTCTTAGTGAGATACAACTTACAGCCTGGCGTCGCCGTATTGTTTTGCTTTAACTTAGATTTCTCTACTTGCCCGGTTACCGCAAGACCAAAAATCGGTTCAGGAGAATCAATGCTGTGACCACCCGCTAACATGATACCGGCATCCATACAGGCTTGGCGTCCGCCATCCACAACTTGCTGTGCTACTTCGGCGGATAACACATTAATCGGCCATCCCAGAATGGCAATCGCCATCAACGGCTTACCGCCCATGGCATAAATATCACTGATGGCATTCGTTGCCGCAATGCGGCCAAAGTCGAAAGCATCATCAGCAATCGGCATAAAGAAATCGGTCGTACTCAATACTACCTGACCATTACCCATATCGTAGGCTGCTGCATCATCTTTACTGCTGTTTCCGACCAACAAATTGGGGTCCATTTTCACGTCGAGCTTAGTCGCAACGATTGTTTCCAAGACTTGAGGGGATATTTTGCACCCACAACCTGCACCATGGCTGTATTCAGTAAGCTTAATAGACGAGGCAGTAGTAGAGGACATAGAGAAAGACCTAAAAATCAGCAGAGTAAATAAATATGGGCTGAATGATACGGATTTAAGCCTTAAAAGTCACAAAATCTTAAAGGCATCAAGCGCCATACGATAGCAGCAATTTATCAATGCCCTTTTTAGGTGTCTTAGCGAGCGTTTTAATCAGTTCAAAAGGAATATCAAATAGACCGTAACGCGCAGCAATATCCTCTAACATTTTCATCCATACCTTCGCCGTCATCTCACTATCGTATGAAGCCCGGTGAAAGCCTCCTGAACTTTCGATATTCGCAAAGCGTACTAAGTCACCGAGTTTATGACTATAAGCATCTTGAAAAATACGTCTTGATAATAATAACGAGCAAGAAAAGTCGCCCACGTAATGGCGGCCAATACGTTCAAATTCGGCATCTAAAAAGCGCTGATCAAAGGATGCATTATGGGCAATCAAGTTGTCATCACCAATAAAGTCTGCAAATCGGCCCATGACCGCCTCATTCGAATCGGCATCCACCAGCATCTCATTACTGATGCCGGTAAAATCTTCAATAAAAGTACTCACTCGCTGACCAGGATTCATTAGCGCTTGAAAACGTTCTGTAATTTCACCCTCAACCAAACGAACGGCACCAATTTCAATCGCCCTATCCCCCAGATTAGGTGATAGACCGGTCGTCTCGAAATCCAATATCACTAAGCTATCCGCGCGACTACCTTTAGTGACTTCGCTGATATTACTCATTCTTTTTACCTGCTTGCACCGCATCACTCAACTGTACTTTTTTGGTATTGGGTAAGTTAGCAATATTGCGCATCACCTCAACCCCTTCTTCAAGGTAATTTTCTATCATTTCTGCGCTGACTTTATAAGGTTCACCTAACGATAAGCCCAACTTGCCTTTAGTTAATTTAATACCTTGTAAAATATCAGATCCACCAACTAAGCTCAGCGGTAAGATGACATCCCCTGGGCGTAAATAAGCCTGTAGATATTTAGGATTAAAATACTTCAACGTTATGTCGCCATTATCCTCAACGTATGAGCGAGAACCTTCTGGAAAAATTAAAAACGGCTCATGCATCACCTGTTTAAATAAATCGTAATCTTGTTTATCAAGCTCAGCCGCCACATTAATCGCATCACAGGCTGACAAATAACCAACTAATTCTGCTGTTTCGTCTGCGCTCAATACTTCATCTATCCACGATAAGCTGCTTTTCAATTTTATCTGCTCATCGTGTAGATCTTGATAGTGCAAAATTAATTGCATAAAGTCGCGATAACTAAACTGCTCTATTAATTTTAAACCGACGTCGGGCATCTTGATTAAAAACTGAGTACGACGGGCACTTTTCTGTAGCGCAGCCGCTAAATTGTCTTCATTAACTTTTGTCGTACGTTGTGACGGCAAAGTTAAAAACATATTCCCAACATTACTGGCACCACTTTTTAACAATAGGCTAGAAAACATACGGGGACCCACCACGGTATTATTATTTTCAGCTAAATTATCGAATCCCAGGCGACGCAATGCACTGCGCACAAAATAAGGACCTAGATAACCTTCATGATGGCCAATAATAAAGACTCGATGACCATGAGCCTTAAATACCGATGCTTCGTATAAATGACGAACGCTATGACTGGACTCAACTTGTCTTTTAGAATCATCTTTAAACGACGTCTGCTTGCCATCATCATCGACTAAGATAATATCTTGGATATAGCGTGATTCTAAAACCCCAAATAATTTGTGCCATAACGCTCGATCAGATAATACGGGGGATAATGAACGCTTAAATGAGAAAGGTATTGCGAGTAAACGCTCTAAGTGACTTTTATTGAATTCTTTAAAATAAGAGTGCTGTAACATCTGATTTTTACGGACAACAAGCTTATCGACCACTTCTGGAAAGTGCTGCTTAAAATCCAATCCTTGCTGAGTCGCATGACCAATGAGCTCATCCAGGTGATGAACCAGCTTGTCATTATAGGGTGACTGCTTAAAGGCATAATATTTAGTACGAATAAAATCAACCATCCCTTTAAAGTTAGTCACAACACTGGCGGTATGGAGGCTTTGTTTAATAATTTCAGGTGCGGGCACTTTCATCAACAAGCTGACAAAACCTCGCTTCATCAAATCTATCCAGCCTGCTAATTTTGAAAAAATAGCCATTAAAAAAACAGTAATTTTAGAGATCACATCGCGCTTATCAATCGACGCTAACGATTTCTCTAATCGACCTTTATTTTGCTGCAAGAACTGCAAGGCCTCAGCCGACGTTAGGGTACGCTTTTTGAAGCGCTGTATTAGAGAATCATCACTAACCTGTTCATCTAATACTTTACTGTCTGATATCTTATCTTCAGTATCTTTTGTCATCTATACGCCGTTTTAATCCAATCAAGCACAAGTATTTTACTATATTACCTTGCTATAAATAACAGAGCATCAAGCTTAGCCGACAATAGCGATATTTTTTATTACACTGCTAATATAAGCCGAAATTAAGAATATTAGAAAGAGACTCTGAGCTAAATAACGTGTTCGCCTCATTAAAGAAAAACCTCACCGATAAGGTATTTTGGCTTTCAAACCTAAAACATAAGTACTGTCAGAGCAGCGTTCGGGAAGTAACGGTCACCCCAGTCTGTTCATTATTGATACTCGGGGTGAAATTCGCTTCACCACCACAGGCGTGCGCAGCCAATATAAAAGCTCGCGACCTTCTAAGGGCATCGTCTAAAGCGGTATACCTTAGAACGGCACATCGTCATCAAAGTTATTAGAAGACGGGGCAAAATCGGCTATATTAAAATTATTACCACCCACATTGCCACCATCAGCAGCAGAACCACCAAAATTGGTCTCGGGGCTCTCAATGCGCCAAGCTTGTAAACTCGTAAAGCATTTCTCTGGCTTACCCTGCGCAGCCCAGAGACGGCCAGACAGATTAAAGTGAGCAATGATTTCTTGTCCCTGCTGATACGAATCCATCAAAGCACACTTATCTTTTAACAATTCAAGCGCCACATAACTCGGGTACGCAGGGTTCTCACCTTCACCACTGAGTTTGATAACAAACTCACGTTTAGTGAAGCCATTTTGACCGAACGCCTGTGTCTCACCAATAGAATGAATAACACCTTGTACTTCAAAACTCTTCGACATTTTATCTACCTATATTAACAACTTAAACTAAAAAAAACCTGAATTTGGTCGTCTACCAAAAACAGGTTCTTTATTGACAGCCATGCATTAACAGTACGACTAACGTTTTTTAAACGTCGTTTTCTGACGCACTTTTTGCTTGCGAGCCTGGCGATCGTACTTCTCTTTTTCTTGACCATCAAGGTGCTTAATGGGCTTAGGCTCTACCCCCGCCAACGTACAAAGGTCATCCGCTTCTTTTTGCTTCAACTCAATCCAAGTACCGACAGGTACTTGCTTAGGCATAAAGATGCAGCCGTAACGAACACGTTTAAGGCGACTTACGGTTACCCCTTGGGAGTCCCAAAGACGACGCACTTCACGTTTTTTACCTTCCATCAATACCACGTGATACCACTGGTTAGAGCCGTCACCATCAAAGTATTGAACATCCGTAAACTTAGCCATGCCATCTTCTAGCATCACACCCGTTTTTAGGTTACTAATCATTGTTTCAGTCACTTCACCACGAACACGCACCGCGTATTCACGGTCAATACCGGAAGAAGGATGCATTAACTTATTCGCCAACTCGCCATCGGTGGTGAACAATAGCAAACCACTGGTATTAATATCCAAGCGGCCTACGTTCACCCAACGCTCGCCTTTTAACTTAGGCAGCTTATCGAAAACAGTTGGACGACCTTCTGGATCGTGCTGCGTACAGACTTCACCTTCGGGCTTGTTATAGGCAAGAATACGGCGAGATTTGCCCGTGCTTTCTAGCTTAACATCTCTACCATCTACTTGAATTTTATCAAGGTGGTTCGCACGCTGGCCTAGCTCAGCGATTTCACCATTAACTTTAATACGACCATCGGCAATCCAACGTTCGATTTCACGACGTGAACCTAAACCCGCAACCGCTAATAATTTTTGTAAGCGCTCATTCTCATTCATAGTGCTTATGTAACCTTTCTTCTTTGTACAGTTATATTTAACGAATAATTAACATCAGTCGTCAAACAAGGAATTTTTCTTGGTACTTGAGACGAATTCAGTCGCGCTATTTCCAGAAGATCCAGCATCATCAAAGCCTAGCTCGTTTTCTAGCGCTTCTTCTGCCAATCGTTCTTTCTCTAGAAGCTCTTTTTCCAGAGTTTCCTGCGCTAATAATTCTTTTTCTGCTTCTGCTTCCGCTAACAAAAAGGCCTCATCATCGGTCTCATTAAAGGCCTCTTCGCTCTCTCTAGACTCGGATGAACTAACCTCTTGCGTCTGGCGCTGTGCTTCGTTTTGCATCAACTGCTGCATTAATCGCTCTTGCTGCTGAATAAGTGTTAATTCTTCAGGTCCACTTAGCGACGGGTCGGGTGTCGATGCTGCCATACTGGTAACAGCGCCCCCTGTATTGATGCTCGCCAAACGTGCTTGGTGATCAGCGATTTTGTCCGCAAAATCAATAACCGAAGGGCTGACAGAAACATCATCCGCGGGAGACAGCCTTTGTTGTGCTTTATTGGCCATTTCTGCGAACGAAGGCTGGACAAAATTATCCGTTAATACTCTTTCAGCAGCCGCCTCTTGCGACAGTCGCTCTTCGTCTGCCTTAGCCTGGCGTTCTGCTTCACGCTCAGCCACGAGCTCTTCTTCGCTGGGTTTGTTGAAGACATTATCTTCAACCTGCTGCACCAAACGTTGCGCTTCTTGTAACTCCAGCTCGGTTTCCACAAGAATCTCTTCTCCGCGGGTTTCAACGTTCCCTTCATTATCAAAATCATATTCGCGAGTGGCAGACGCGTTTTTCTCAGCGTTGATAAAATCAAGGTTCTGATTAGCATCATCAATGTCGCGAATTTCATCCAAACTGGGCAATTCGTCCAAACTTTTAAGACTGAAATAATCCAAAAACTCTTTAGTCGTCGCGTACATCGCCGGACGACCCGGTACATCTCGATGGCCAACAACTCGTACCCATTCACGATCGAGCAAGGTACGAATAATTTGACTGCTTACCGCAACCCCACGCACATCTTCAATATCACCGCGGGTAATCGGCTGACGATAAGCGATCAACGACAGGGTCTCGAGCAAAGCACGAGAGTATCGCTGCGGTTTTTCATCCCACAAACGAGTCACCCACGGAGCGACGTCTTTTTGTACTTGAAAACGATAGCCAGACGCGACTTCGACCAGTTCAATGCCCCGACCTGAAAAGTCATCCATTAAGCTGTCTAATGCTTCTTTAATCTCAGGGCTTTTGGGTTTATCAAAATCGTCAAACAATAACTGCAAACGTTCTATCGAAAGCACGTCTCCACTGGCCATTAAGGCGGCTTCAATAATCTTTTTTAACGTGGTCAATTCCATTTTTATTGTGTAACCCTATTAATTTCAGCAGCGTCAAAGTCCGACGTGTAGTCATCACTCAACAGGCTCGATTCAATATGCCCTGGGCCATCGACCCGTGCTTTTACATGAATAGGCCCTAATATTTCATGCTGCACTATGTCTAACAACGATTCTTTAATCAGTTCGAGCATCGCTAGAAAAGTAACCACAACCCCAAGACGCCCCTCTTCTGGGGTGAATAAATCGCTGAAGTTAACAAAGTGACCGCCCTTTAATGCCGCTAAAATATGCGACATACGCTCCCGCGTTGAGAGCACTTCTTTAGCAACTTCGTGTTTTTCAAACATCTGTGCGCGACGCATAATCGCACCCATGGCAAGCATCAGCTCTTTCATGTCAACATCAGGATGGGCGCGTTGCTGAATTTTTTCTGGGGCGTCGACTTGAGCAATAAAGTTATCCCGCCCCATGCGCGGCAACTCTTCCAACTCTTCTGCCGCTTTTTTAAAGCGCTCGTATTCTTGTAAGCGACGAATTAATTCAGCACGAGGATCACCCTCGTCGTCTTCTTCTTCACCGTCTTTGCTGCGCGGCAATAACATACGACTTTTAATTTCTGCCAACATTGCAGCCATCACCAGATATTCGCCCACCATTTCAAGCTGCATAGACTGCATCATGTCAATATAACCAATATATTGAGTGGTAATTTCCGCGACGTTAACCTCTAAGATATCAAGATTCTGCTTACGAATAAGATACAAGAGTAAATCGAGAGGGCCTTCAAACTGCTCTAAAATAATTTCTAACGCATCCGGTGGAATGTACAAATCCATCGGTAATTGCGTCATTGGTTGCCCTTGAATCAAGGCAAAAGGCATTTCGTGTTGACGAGCGGCCGGAACCTTGACGTTATTAACGGACGTTTTCACGACCACTTTATTAACAGCAGGCACAGCAGCATCAGACTGATTGCTTTCAGCCTTTACACGAGTATCTGTGTTCTGAGGATCTGCTGTACTTGTCATTTTCTACGTTATACCCGCCTACTTTAAACCATAAATGCCAACCGCCTGACGAACACTGTCCATCATACGCTGACTTTGGATACGCGCTTTTGCGGCACCCTTTTGTAATTCTTCTTCAATATTTTGTGGACGCGTAAGTAGATCATTATAGCGTTCACGGCCTTCGCTGACTTCGTCATTAATGAGTGTGAACAAACGCTTCTTGGCATCACCCCACCCGATGCCATCGGCAAATGCCTGACGCATGTCAGCAACCTGATCTTTGTTAGCAAAGGCATTCCAGATTTGAAATACGGTCGAGCCGTCAGGATCTTTCGCTTCGCCAGGCTCAAGCAAATTGGTCTGAATCTTATTGATATGCTTTTGCAGTTTCTTTTCAGTTAAGAATAACGGGATCGTATTGCCATAACTCTTACTCATCTTACGCCCGTCTAAACCTTGTAAAATAGAGACGTTCTCGTCTACTGCATATTCTGGCAGGGTTAAAATAGGCTGATTTTTACTGGCATAAATATGGTTAAAGCGCTGCGCCAAATCACGGGCCATTTCAACGTGTTGAATTTGATCTTTACCGACAGGCACTTTATGAGCGCCAAACATAACGATATCAGCCGCCATCAATACGGGATAGTTAAACAAACCCATGGTAATGCCTTTGTCAGCATCATCGCCATTGGTTGTATTAGCATCGACTGCGCCTTTGTAAGCGTGTGCTCGGTTCATTAAACCTTTGCCGCACACACAGTTCAACATCCAAGTTAACTCAGGAATTTCGCGAATATCTGATTGACGATAGAATAAGGTATTGTCGGTATCTAAACCCAGCGCGAGCCAAGTTGCCGCAATTTCCATCGTGGATTGGTGAACAAGCTTAGGATCTTGGCATTTAATCAAGGCATGATAATCGGCCAAGAAAAAAAATGAATCGATGTCACTATTTTGACTCGCTTGAATCGCTGGACGAATGGCGCCAACATAGTTACCAAGATGCGGAGTACCTGTGGTGGTAATTCCGGTTAAAACGCGTTGCTTACTCATCAATTGCTCACTTATACACGAATACTGATCGCCGAATTTGTATCTAAATTAGAGGCAAATAAAAGCGGCGGTAGTCAAACCCGCCATCATACCTAAATTACGCGTCTAATTTAAGCGCTAAATTCGACTCCGCAAACCTGCATAGAGCATTGATGAGACAACATGAAGAACTTAGAGAGTACCATTGAGAATACTATTTAGAGTCATGGTCAACCGACTATTCAAGGAAAGCGGCAGCATCCCCTACGCCTTGACGCAATAAAACGACTTCATCACTGGTCAAATCAAGCACGGTCGTCGCTTCAAGTCCACAGTAGCCGCCATCAATAACAAGATCCAAACTGTGTTCTAACGTTTGACGAATATCGTAAGGGTCTGACAAGGGAAGTTCATCTCCTGGCATGATCAACGACGTCGACATCAAAGGCTCATTTAACTCGTCTAGAATGGCCAATAAAATTACATTATTGGGTACGCGCATACCGATGGTTTTTTTCTTCGGCTGAATCAAACGTTTTGGCACTTCTTTGGTCGCATTCAAGATAAAAGTGAAGGCTCCCGGTGTGTGATGCTTAAGCTGACGATACGTTGCATTATCGACTTTTGCATAGTTCGATAACTCTGACAGATCACGGCACAATAGAGTGTAATTGTGTTTCTCACTCAGCTGACGCAAAGATCGCATGCGCTCCATGGCGGATTTATCACCGATGTGACAAACCATGACATAGGCGCAGTCTGTCGGTAAAACCGCCAGTCCGCCTTTTTGAATAATCTCAACCGCTTGTTTAACCAAACGTGCCTGCGGATTTTCTGGGTGTATCTGAAAAAACTGGCTCACAATTAATCCTTAATGACTCTTAAATTGGGTAAACAAATATTTAGACGGTCAAAAGTTAGTCCACACGCCCATCACTTCAGTGGGTTTAGGGAATGTAGGCATCACCCCTAAATCTAAACCAAATTTATTTGGCCCGTGAAAATCGCTACCGCAAGAGCCTAGCAGCCCTTCGTCTTGAGCAATTTTCTTCAGCTGTCCTGATTGACTCCTATCCATCAAACCACAGCAAATTTCCATCGCCTGACCACCCGCATGCTGAAACGCCGCCACGCAATCCAATAACTTCGTGCGGGTGAGCTTGTAATGATGAGGATGCGCTAATACCGCCTGACCACCACTGTCAACAATCCACTTAACCACGGTTTCCATTTCTGGCCAGCCGGACTTAACATCACCAATTTTGCCCGCACCTAAATACTTCGCAAACGCCGTTTTGCGATCAGGAACCATGCCCTGCTCAACCATGTATTGAGCAAAATGTGGGCGGCCAACTTCCCCTCCCGCTAGCGCTTCCACTGCAGAGAAATCGATTTCACGCTGCAGCTTTTTCTCTAACCGTTGTGCAATAGTACGCGCACGTTCGCGACGAACGTTCGTCTGCGTGCGTTCTGCTTCCATAATCACAGGATGCGTTGGGTCCATATTCAAACCAACAACGTGAATACCCATGCCGCGCCACTGTGATGATAATTCGATACCCGGTATTAAATTCAAACCACGCTCTTTTGCGTAACCTGCTACTTGGCGATAACCGGCCATCGTATCGTGATCGGTGATCGCTAATGTTTCGATATTACGATTAATCGCACGATCAATTAACACCTCGGGTGCCAAGGCCCCGTCCGATGCAGTCGTGTGACAATGAAGGTCTATTTGCGAAGCCATAAAAATTCCTCAATAATACCCCCCCATTGTATGCTCTAGGATATTGTTCCACAAATGAAGTTACTCATTGATTTTCTACCCATCGTCATCTTTTTTCTCGTTTATAAGTTTGCACCAGAGAGCATTGAAGCGATCAGTCCGCTCTTAAATGCCGATCAGATTAAACAACTCACTGACATGCCCGCAATAATATTGGCAACTGCTGTCCTTATTCCTGCCAGCATACTTCAAATTTTGTACACCAAAATCAGCACGGGAAAAGTCGAAACCATGCATTTAGTGACGCTCGCGTTGGTGGTGACAATGGGGGGAGCAACGGTCATTTTTCAAGATAAGACCTTTATTCAATGGAAGCCTACCGTCGTGAATTGGTTATTTGCAGCGGCTTTCTTTGGCAGTCGCTTCGTGGGTGAAAAAACGATATTGCAACGTATGATGGGTCAAAACTTAACGCTTCCTACTCCGGCATGGCACAATTTAAACTATGCTTGGGTCGCATTTTTTACTTTTAGTGGTATCGCAAACCTGTATGTTGCTTATAACTTTTCCGAAGATACTTGGGTTAACTTCAAATTATTCGGTTTATTGGGTTTAACAATCCTATTTATTATTGCTCAATCATTTTACTTATACCGATTTATGAACACTGAAGGCGAGGGAAAATAGTATGTGGTATGCCATTATTAGCCAAGATGTAGAAAACAGCTTTGAGAAACGTTTATCTGTTCGCCCTGCTCATGTTGCACGCTTAGAAACGTTAAAAAACGAAGGCCGTTTATTAATTGCAGGGCCTCACCCAGCCATCGACAGTGAAGACCCGGGCAGTGCAGGTTTTACAGGCAGTTTAATAGTTGCCGAATTTGACTCATTATTAACCGCACAATCGTGGGCTGATGCAGACCCTTACCAAGAAGCCGGTGTATACCGTAATATAATGGTTAAACCGTTTAAAAAGGTGCTACCTTAGCTATCCGCTAAGAATTTTTTAAACAACAACATCGACCCACAACAATAAAGATATAGATTAAAGGTGATACGCGTGAAACAGTTATTTTGCATGCTCTTATTAACAATTATTACGACAACCAGTTATGCAGCGGTTGAAAAGCGTTACGTCAGCGACAAATTATGGCTGCAATTACGCAGTGGACCCGGCAGTGACTTTCGAATTTTAAACGCGCTTCCTAGTGGCGAACATCTAATTTTTAGAGAGCAAACGGAAGATAAAAACTATACCAAGGTTACTACTGACAAGGGTGTGGAAGGCTGGGTGCTTACTCGCTTCTTAGAAGACGAGCCTATTGCTAAAGAAAAATTGATTTTATCGCAACGCGAATTGGTAAAAATAAAAGCAGAACTTGATACGCTTAAGCAACAGACCGATACCCTAAGCGAGGAAAAATCTTCTTTATCAGGTGATCGTTCAAGCTTAACCCGTGACAATAAAAAACTGGAAAAAGAACTTAAACGCATAAAAGAAATATCCGCTAATGCACTGCAACTGGACAGCAAAAACGCCAAGCTAACCAAGCATAACCAAGAGCTGGAAATCCAACTAGAAACATTAACCGCGGAGAATACTCGCCTTAAAGATAATAAAGAACGCACCTTTATGATTATTGGTGGTGGCTTAATTATTTTTGGTATCTTCCTTGGCTTAGCGATCCCTGCCATGCGCGGTGGTCGTAAAGCGGCGAGTTGGTCTTAATCTAGTCGTTTACCAACTACACACCCATAATTAACCACTGGAGATCTGAATCATGCGCGCTATCACCTTGGCTCTTAGCCTACTATTCACGTTGTCTTTTTCTACTCAAGCTGAAGTCACAGCAACGCCCATTGTGGCCAAGCAAGCCTCTGAAGTAGTAAAAAACATCAACCTTATCATTGCAACAAGCATGGGCAACATTGAGGTAGAACTGAATGCCGAGCTGGCGCCCATTTCAGTCGCTAACTTTATGCAATATGTAGACAGTGGTTATTATGAAGGCACTATCTTTCACCGTGTCATCAATAATTTTATGGTTCAAGGTGGCGGCTTCGATAAATTTATGAAGAAAAAAACAACACTCGGTGAAATCAAAAACGAAGCCAGAAATGGTTTGAAAAATGACCGAGGCACTTTAGCAATGGCCCGAACAGGTGTTGTTGATAGCGCTACTAGCCAATTTTTCATTAACCACAAAGATAATAACTTTTTAAACCACGGTGACCGAGATTATGGTTACGCGGTTTTTGGCAAGGTTACCAAAGGAATGGATGTTGTCGACGCGATTGCTCGCGTACAAACAAAATCAGGTGATGTGCCCATTAATCCTGTTGCAATTAAAACCATTAAACTAACAGAAATGACGGCATCAGACGCTCAATAAATACGCGTTTTAAAGGTTTATCACAGACTCTATTGTTTCATTGAGACAATAGAGTCTTTTTATCACCCTACCCCATACCACTCTTGTTAAGCTCAGGCTAAAATAACCGTCTATTTTCGTATTCTATGAGTTGACCGTTGAAAAATTCATCACCTAATAGCCTTACTCAAGCCTCATTGCGCCAAGCGAACCTTAATTGGGATGCTCAAGGCCAGCCTAAGTCTGAAGAATTTGATGATTTTTATTTCAATACTGATAGCGGCATCGATGAGAGTCGATACGTCTTTATCAATCCAACTCAGTTACAGCAGAGATGGCAGGACCATAAGGGCAGTTTTACAATATTAGAGACCGGATTTGGTACCGGACTGAATTTTATTTTGACCTGGCTTGAGTGGATAACCTTTCAAAGCAATAGGGCTATAAGCAACGAAGAAAATACCCTGTCTAATAATCAGCAGGATCAACACGTCAGTAATCACTTACATTTTATTAGCATTGAGAAGTTTCCGTTAGATAAAGCTCACATAGCACAAGCTTTAGCACTCTTTCCTCAATTGACTTATTTAACGGACCAACTTATTACTGAATACCCATTGCTGATAAAAGGATTTCATAGCCTGCAGTTCAAAGATCACAATATGACGTTGACCTTGATTTTTGATGATATCAGCTCTGCTCTACCCCAACTCACGGGCCCTGTTGATGCTTGGTATCTTGATGGTTTCGCTCCTGCAAAAAACCCAGATATGTGGACAGATACCCTCTATTCGTCCATGGCACGTTTGAGTCGAGCCAATACCAGCCTTGCAACGTTTACCGCAGCGGGTGATGTTCGCCGCAGCTTAAGTGCCTCCGGTTTTAAACTGAATAAAGTTCCAGGCTTTGGCATGAAACGCCAAATGATGCATGGCACCTTTATTCAAAGTCAGGGGCCTATCGCCAATCCATTTGATCACATAAAGCCTTGGTTAAAACCACCCACCAAAGTCATTACACACGTTGCCATCATCGGCGCAGGTATCGCCGGCTGTACAACCGCTTATGCGCTAGCACGCCGCGGAATCAAGGTAACCATCATAGACAAGCATGGTATTGCCACCGAAGCATCAGGGAACCCGCAAGGTGCGATGTACGCGAAATTGGCGGCCGGTGAAGCGACGCACAGTGATATTTATGTCCAAGGCTATTTACAGTCCTTACGCTGGCTTTATCAACAGCTAGAGCCTGGAGATGGTTGGAATAACTGCGGTTTGATTCAACTCGCAAATACAGAAAAAGAAATTAAGCGCCAACAAAAGTTCATTGACAAAACGCACTATCCTGAACAGCTTCTACACAGAATAACCCGTGAAGAGGCTTCAAATATTAGCGGTCTTACCATGAATAGTGGTGGCCTATTCTTTCCAGAAGCAGGCTGGGTAAGCCCACTGCGTCTATGTCAGCAATTGGTTAAGCATCCCCTGATTAAATTACAGAAAATGACCCTATCGGCGTTGGTCAAAAAA